>NZ_MAIS01000171.1:0-3920 GCF_001680695.1 Paenibacillus sp. KS1
ATCTAAACGAAACGGTCGCAGCAGCAATCTCTCTATTTCAATAGTCGGCAATTGCTTCATAGATAGTCCCCATCCTTTGTAATCAACTCGTTCCTCGACTGCTTTTATAGCTGTTTTGTATTCTACAAAATATATCATAATTTATACAGATTCATAATTCCCTCAGTCATACTTCGCTCAATCCTCAATGGGACGGGGACAATGAAATGAAATATATGTACCATGTGTCATATTTACCTATTATTAGTATAATTATAAAGTGTGGTTATGTCTGTCCGGCAACCGCCAAATATGAATGAAGGAGGCGCTTGAATGACCATAAGCCCAACATTGCCGTCGTTCAATCCATTTTCATCCGATTTCAAGGATCATGCTTATACGCTGTATGAGAAGCTCAGAGAACATGATCCGCTTCACCGAATTACTTTGCCGAACGGCAGGACAGCCTGGATCGTGACACGCTATAAAGATGCCGTAGCCGCACTGAAGACCGATTATTTGAAGAAAAATTTGTTCCAATTCGTCACGCCCGAGGAAATGGGACTTCCCTCGTCCCAAATGGATCTGATGGTTCGACATATGCTGAATTCGGATCCGCCGGATCATACCCGGCTCCGTGGCCTCGTGCAAAAAGCATTTACCCCCCGCATGATTGAGAAGCTAAAGGAACGGATCCAGGACATAGCGAATTCGCTGCTGGATCAAGTAGTGAATCAGAGCTCCATGGAGCTGATTCAAGATTATGCCTATCCCCTTCCGATTATTGTCATATCGGAGATGCTGGGTCTGCCCAACGAAGACCGGGATAAGTTCCGCGAATGGTCCCATGCGCTCGTCTCAGCCATCAATGTCCCGGAGAAATATAAGCAAATCGAATCGGACATAGACGCTTTTACGGACTATATTACGAACTTGATTGAGCAGCGCCGCCAAGATCCGAAGGAAGATTTGTTATCTTTGCTTGTGCAAGCGGAATCCGAAGGGGACTCCTTGTCGGAAAAGGAACTGATATCGACAATTATTCTATTGATCATAGCCGGACATGAAACGACCGTCAACCTGGTTGGAAATGGCATATTCACATTATTGAATCATGCGGACGAACTTGAGAAACTTCGGAACACCCCTTCCTTGATGGATTCCGCCGTCGAAGAGCTGCTGCGGTTCATGGGCCCGGTCGAATTCGCAACGAATCGCTGGATAGGAGAAGATTATGAATGGAACGGCAAGCTCATCTCGAAGGGAGACATGGTGCTCATCGCACTTGCCTCGGCCAACCGTGATCCTGACTACTTCAACGACCCAGATCGGCTGGTCTTGTCCCGGGAACGGAACCATCATATCGCGTTCGGAGTGGGTATCCATCATTGCCTGGGAGCTCCTCTCGCCCGCCTGGAAGGACGAATTGCAATTGATACGTTCTTACGTCGCCAAAACCGGTTAAAGCTGGCCGTTTCGCCCGAGCAACTCGAATGGCAGCCCACTTATCTTATGCGGGGTTTCGTCTCTTTGCCTCTTCAATTCCAATAAAAATGCGGGGATGCGAACCGATTTATTCATAATTCTTTACGGGATCTGCTGCTCCAGCCTCCGTCATATCTAGAATTGCTTGAAATACATTTGGCGGGTATTCCGCAATCCGGTGGCATAGATACAAATACCATTCACGACCAAACGTCAGATAAATCCGAACAGGATAACCTGCCTTCTTCAATCGACTGCTCAAATCAGGCCGAATCCCATATAACATCTCGAATTCAACGCCTGGCTCATGGATCCATCCCCGTTTAATAACTTGATCAATGATAGACTCGTCATGAGTAGCGATCGACAGACGATGCCCTTTGCGGATGGCCTGCTCTATAAGCTGTATATATCGCTCATTTAAGGCAGATGAACGCGGCATGGCGATCTTCTCCGTTTCTTGGTACGCACCTTTCACAATGCGAATCCGTCCTGAGATATCGTTCAAATCCTGTGCCGTACGGTTCAATTGTGCCTGAAGTGTGATGCCGAGGTTCGCATATACGGCTGCTGCTTTTGTATAAATCGAAAGTATGGCGTCTGTCTTAGCTGATTCCTCCATGCTGACAAACAGCTCGACGTCGGCCTGTCGAGCTAGTGCGGCCATTGCTGTCAAATTCTTATAGGCCAATTCGCTATCTATCGATAAGCCAATGTGAGATAGATCAAACGATACGCGAGCTGGTATTCCATGTTGAGCCAACGTATGAATAAGCAGCGTAAGCTCCAGAGCCGCATGTTCGCAGTCTTGGATATCCGTCGTATTTTCACCGATATATTCAAGCGATATAGCGTACCCTTTATCGGCTAGCTTTCGTCCTACCTCAAGGCCATCCTGGCGATTCTCCCCTGTCACATACTTTGCTGCCGCGCGCTGCAAAAGCTGATAAATGGCGGGTGTCTGTTCAACAAAAGCCTTCAAATCAGCTCGACGGGCAATGGATTTCATCGTTTTAGAAAATTGCTCTTCCACATTAGTCGTTGTTATCATCAAATGATACCTCCTCTTATCTATAGGTTCAATCTACAGGATAAGAGGAGGTTACGATTGTAAAAAATTGCGCTTATCTAAACGGAGATAGCATAAGCTTGAGGTGTTGCCCCTACTATTTTGGCAAAGGCTTTTATAAAATGGCTTTGATCATAGTAGCCGGCATCTACGGCAATTTCGGCAATAGAGCGCCGTTTTTTCAGTTCCTTCTTGGCATGATTGATACGAAGTAGATTTTGATACGCATGAGGCGGCAAATGCGTTCCTTTTTTGAACATGCGGATAAGATGATATCTGCTGATCCCGGCTTCATGCTCCAACGTGTCGAGCGTGATCCGATCCGTATAATGCGCATGGATATATTCCTTGATCAAATTGACGTACTTCGTTTCCATTATTCCATATGGCTCAAGCGTCAGATCGTATGCATGCTTATCTACAAGCTTGTGCACCAGTTCGATTAACGATGTTTCAATTTCTAGTGGAGTAGCACTGCGAGTCAGTGCCTCCATGGTGCGATTGAGCAGCATGCTGCAAGCTTTATTCCTCCCAGTTTCGAGCAAGAAAGGGATTTGAAGACGATTAATATCAGGCATTTCAAGATGAGCGAACCATTTCGGCTTAATGAACAGCATTTTGTATTTCCATTCTTCATCTTCCGCAGGCTGACAGGCATGTAGGATAAGCGGCGGAAAGCTGATTATTCTCCCCTTCTCAACGCGCCACAAGTCGCCATCACACCATGCCTGCGTTTCGCCTTCATCGATTAAACCGATGGAATACTCTTCGTGAAAATGCTTCTGATATGCCAGGTCACTCTTATGGCAGCGCTTCGCTTCCAGAAAAGGGAGCGCTTCATCACGGTAAAAGGTTACATCTGTCATTTTCTAACCTCCGAATTGGTTCAACTACTCTTCCCACTCATAATCAAATACGTTATTTCGCCAATCGCATTGCAAACAACAGACATTCACATCATTATGACTGTTTTTGGGGTTATGATGGATCCATAGCTTCTTCTCAGGAATTGTCACCGTAAATGGTTTTGCATCGTTATCATATGGATTCTTGACTTCTAGTTCATATGAACGATGTGCCCCCGGTTTTTTACTTAATATTTGAATATAAGAAGCTGTCGTGGTAACCGGATCATCGCATGAAAGAAACAGCAATACAAGTAGAGAACCTGTAATCAGTAAACGCATTACATACTTCAATGCATCCCCATCTAATCGGATTATTTATCGAGCCAGATGATTCAAAATGATGTTACTCATCCAAGTACAAAAAAAAGCTTTATCATAAAGCTTTTGCAGTTTGTTAAATTTGCTCCTTTCATTGCTTTACTTGTATTACTCGTACTGGTTTTAACAACTCTACATACAAAAGCAGGCATTCGACTCTC
>NZ_MAIS01000289.1:0-583 GCF_001680695.1 Paenibacillus sp. KS1
CTTGCCAAGGAATTATTCAATATCGATATTACGGGATATGAAGTGAAATGGGACAACACAAATAAAGATTACGGTTTCGTTAAAGGCAAAGAAACGATAATGAGAGCAGCATTGGATGCCGATAAGAACGCGGTGTATATTTTATCAGATGGCCCAGCATGATTGCTGTGCCAATAGACGTTATTGGTCTAAAAATAGAATTACAATATGAATGCCAAATTTGTACAATAACTAATCTGAATGTCTAAAATCCGTTAAAGTCCACACTTTGACGGATTTTTTTATTTGCTGACCTATTGAGATTGACAACTAATGACTTGCACTGACTTGCTTCAAGCGTACGGTTCACCGATAGCTGACGCCCTCTGACTCATTAAATTTCGCAATGTGTCACATTTCACATCATCCGGATTGTTATATATAGGAAAGCCTCATGAGAGGGTGATCTAAAACGGTTTCCTACCCCGGGGGAAAAAGCGGAGATGGAGAAGGAGAAATATGAACAAAGTTTGGAAAGTTTCAATTCTACTCGTATTGATCATGTCATTCATAGGCGGCTGCTTCGGCAAGAAGGAAGTGCTGG
>NZ_MAIS01000317.1:0-397 GCF_001680695.1 Paenibacillus sp. KS1
AGGAATTATTCAATATCGATATTTCGGGATTGGAAGCGAAGTGGGACAACAAATTTAAAGATTATTACTTCATTAAAGACAAAAAAGCGGTATTGAAAGCAGCGTTAGATGCTGATAAGAAACCCGTGTACATCGTATCAAATGGCCCAGGGTTAATGGTGGGGAATTAGATGTTAGGGTCAATTGCAAACTGTGCTTGAATAAAAAGGGAGCTTGAACTATGCATAATAGATGGAAAATTGTGATCTTGCTGCTAATTATCGTTTCCTTAATGAGCGGCTGCTTTGGCAAGAAGGAAGTGTTGGAGCCCTTGCAAGCAAGCAAAATCAAGGTGATCTATCAGGATGAGGAAGCCTTTTACCACGACTACGGGAAGTATTTTCATATGAAATATCCG
>NZ_MAIS01000059.1:0-38480 GCF_001680695.1 Paenibacillus sp. KS1
GTTTCCGCAGGAAACATACTTCGTAAGCATAAGTTCTTCGAGAGTGAATGCAAGATTCGATGCCGAATTGCCTCTTGAGTTGCTTCGTGATCAAAAGCGAATTCTTCTACTTTGTGCCGAACAAGCGGTCGCCGGCGTCACCCAAACCTGGAACAATATAGCCGTGATCGTCCAGACGCTCGTCCAATGCCGCCAAATAAATGTCGATGTCCGGATGTGCTTCTTGAACAGCCTTGACACCTTCCGGCGCTGCAATGAGACACATCAATTTAATTTGCGTGCAGCTGCGCTTCTTCAGCACATCAATAGCCGCAATAGCCGATCCGCCTGTAGCAAGCATTGGATCAATAACGATCAATTGACGCTCAGTCACGTCTGTAGGAAGCTTCGTATAGTACTCAACCGGTTGAAGCGTCTCAGGATCGCGGAACAAGCCCACATGTCCGATCTTCGCACCTGGAATCAGCTTTACAACGCCTTCTACCATACCTAGTCCAGCACGCAAAATAGGGATTAGTCCCAGCATGCGGCCAGCGATCATTTTGCTCTCTGTTTCGGCAACTGGCGTTTCGACTGTCACCGTTTGCAATGGCAGTTCACGTGTAATCTCATACGCCATCAAAGTTGCTACTTCGTCCACGAGCTCGCGGAAGTCCTTCGTCGTTGTCTTTTTGTCTCGAATCAATGTCAATTTGTGTTGAATCAGTGGATGATCGCAAATGACCAGTTTACCCATATTTCGTGTCCCTCCGCCTTTTACTCTCGTTGCTTTTAATCTCAATACGTGATGATTTGAACTGATATTCCTACTTTGAACAGCCGTACATGCCAAGCTTATCCGGCTTCATCTAAGCTAAACAGGCTCTATTATAACATTCCGAGCCTATCACTGCACGTTTTGCAGGCACTTTTGAGGTATTTTTCACATTTCCGACAACTCGGTGCAAAAGGATCACACTGTACTATTTCTAAGCATGTTGAAGACAGCTTATACATGGTCATGCAGCAAACATCGGAAATTGTCGAGATTCTACTCTGCTGAGGCTCTCGCACACTACCTAGGCATCCTGTACTGAAATCGAGAGTTCTCCCTGCCTATTTACGCAAAAAAGAGCAGGTGATCATCTTCAAGAGTGATTACCTGCTCTGTCAATTAAATATGCAATAAAAGAGTCCTACCCGCCAAAAGGGCGTGTCTTCCACCTAATTAATATTTCAATGTAGAGTACAACGGGAACTGAGCTGTCAGATCGCTGACCATACCGCGTGCTTTGTTTAATACAGCCTCATCCTGTGGCTGCTTCAATGTCATAGCAATGACTTGGCCAATAACGCGCATTGCTGCTTCATCCATGCCTCGGGATGTCGCCGCTGGTGTTCCGATACGAATACCGCTCGTTATGAACGGGCTTGTCGGATCGAATGGAATGGCGTTCTTGTTCACGGTAATGCCAACGGAATCCAATACTTTCTCCGCATCTTTACCCGTGATATTGATATTGCGCGTATCAATCAGCATCAGATGGTTGTCTGTACCGCCAGATACAATACTCAAACCTTCCTCAACCAGCGTACTTGCCAATACTTGCGCGTTCTTGATCACTTGCTCAGCATACTGCTTGAACGATGGCTGCAGTGCTTCGCCCAATGCAACAGCCTTAGAAGCCACCACATGCATAAGCGGGCCGCCTTGTGTGCCTGGGAATACAGCCTTGTCGATCGCTTGTGCCCAAGCTTGACGGCACATAATCATACCTCCGCGCGGACCGCGCAGTGTCTTATGTGTTGTCGTCGTAACGAAATGAGCGTGCGGTACTGGGCTTGGATGAAGTCCTGCGGCAACCAATCCTGCGATATGCGCCATGTCTACCATGAACAGAGCGCCTACATCGTTCGCAATTTGGCCGAGTGCTTCAAAATCGATAATACGTGGATAAGCGCTTGCGCCTGCCACGATCATTTTCGGACGATGCTTAAATGCTGCCTTGCGCACTTTATCATAATCAATACGGAACGTATCTTCTTCCACACCGTAAGCCACAAAGTTGTACAGCAAACCAGATGCATTCACAGGGCTTCCGTGAGTCAAGTGTCCACCATGCGCCAAATCCATGCCAAGCACGGTATCTCCTGGCTTCAATGCTGCCAAGTACACAGCCATGTTCGCTTGCGCACCGGAGTGCGGCTGTACATTGACATGCTCAGCGCCGAAGAGTTCCTTCGCACGGTTGCGGGCAATATCCTCAACAATATCCACATGCTCGCAGCCGCCATAGTAGCGTTTGCCTGGATAACCTTCCGCGTATTTGTTCGTCAGAACCGTCCCCATCGCTTCCATAACCGCCTCACTGACGATGTTTTCAGAAGCAATCAGCTCGATATTGTTGCGCTGACGCTGCAACTCCAAGTCCATTGCTTTCAACACTTCAGGATCTGCTTGTCGTAAATGATCTACCATTGGCATAGCCCTCCCACATTTTCATTCCCTTATTGCAATGTATGACAACGCATCTGCGTTAAGGTTCTATCGTAGCGGTAATATAAGTGCAGCAGCGGCTCACCCGCTCCACTGCAAATAATTGTGAACAGCCGACATTCAAGCGCTGCTCCTATTCACATGAAGACAATCCATCCTCAGTTGGAAGCTGATAGACTGCCCGCTCCCCACCTATAAGCTTCGGCCGCGTCTTCGCCATATTGACACGCGCCTTGCCAATATATCGTACTTCTGTACGCAGAGGAACAGCTACCCGGCGCAAATGCATGCCAATAAGCGTCTCGCCGATATCGATGCCAGCATGGGCACATATCTCTTCTGCGAGACAAGCATCAGTCAGCTGGCGATACGCATAAGCGGCCATCGAGCCTCCCGCCTTCCGTACCGGAACTGCCGATACTTCCACCAGCCGGAGCCGCTCCAATGTGTGGCGTTCAACGACAAGTGCGCGGTTCAAATGCTCACAGCATTGGAATGCAATCTCGAGGCCATAGCTTGAGCGGAGCACGTCGAGACCGGCAAATATCGCCTGTGCGGTATCCGTTGCGCCCGAAGTTCCAATGCGCGCACCTGCTACCTCGCTTGTACTGCAGCCAATGACGACTAGCTGCCCAGGCTTGAGCCCTGCCTCGCGAACGAGGGCATGTGCAGCTGCCTCTGCCTGCTCGCGAACCTGCCCCATTTTCAAGAATGACGATGCTGGACCTTGATGTTCGTTCTTCTCGATCTCATTCATACTGCCCATTCACCTCCACTCGCTACGCTTGCGAGTGATATTTATGTTCTACGTCTGCGACTTTGCGAAGACGTCCGATATGGCGCTCTCCTTGGCTGAATTCTGTACCCAGCCATACGCGTACAATCTCTTCAGCAAGCCCAGGTCCAATGACACGCTCGCCCATAGCAAGTACATTCGTATCATTATGCTCTCTCGTTGCCTTAGCAGAGAATAAATCATGAACAAGCCCGCAGCGGACGCCTGGCACCTTATTCGCTGCGATGGACATCCCAATCCCGGTACCACATATGAGCACGCCTCGATCTGCTTCGCCTGAGGCAACCATCTCTGCAACAGGTACCGCATAATCCGGATAATCTACTGATGTTGTACAATCACAGCCTACATCAACGACGTCATGACCGAGCTCCTTGATGACTTGTACAATCCCTTCCTTAAGTCGTACGCCAGCATGGTCTGCACCAATGGCAATTTTCATTGTCGTACCCTCCATCCGTTGTCTTCAATTGTGCTCTCCGTCCATGTTACCATGCTCGGTATGCTACGGGTCTATTATAACGAATTTCCCGCAAATTAGACGAGCCAATTGCACGTTACTCCCAGTGTAACATGTCTCATTGATTGAAAAAAAGAGCATAGCACGGCTCTCTATCCGTACACTGCTCTTCTGCCCAGGCGACCGGCCGTATGCTCCGATGCTCCACCGTGGTTCCCCACTTCCGTCGCCAGTTACATCGGATCCTCTCCATATAGAACGATCATAATGGATGTCGCAACCAATTGCAACCGTTATTTTCCTGCCCACTCATACACAGCATCCTACTGCTGCATTTGGCAGCGCCATAAACCCAACACCTAAACCGTCTATGGCTGAAGCTTATCAAGCAACCTAGTCAGCGCAGCATGAATCTCCGCCGCTGTCATCCGATACTGCTCCAAAGAACCGCCATACGGGTCTGCCACATCCTGATTTGGCATAAGCCGCTGCAATTCAGCAAGTTGTACCAGCTCGTCTTCCGTTGGAGCTTGTCCCATAGCAAGCTTCAATTGAAGATCCGCAGCCAATGATTGCAGCTGTTGATATTGCTCCTGCTCTGAATCCGGATCGCTTACATATTCCTTAAGCGCAAATGTCTTGCTCGTTGCACCTGGGAACTGTTGAAGCACATGACGCTTGTGGCTAGTCGTCAATGTCAATATAAGATCTGCCCAATACACACGCTCTTCATTCAATGCAGCTGAACGAAAATCTCGATGATTGGCAATATTCTGCTCCTCCAGTACAGTAGAAGCGTGCTGTGACATCGGTGTGCCGTCCCATGCTGCTACACCTGCTGACTGAACATGAATGTCCAAGCCGCGTTCCTCTGCCATATGCTTCAGCATAGCCTCTGCGATTGGACTTCGGCATGTATTGCCTGTACATACAAATAAAATGCGTATCATATGACCCCCTCCCTTCATACCATGAAACCTATCTATAGGATCGCGCAACTTCATCAATCTCATTCCTGCTTGCTTTGACTTCGCTCCAAATCTTAAAAAGCTTAGAAAGGCAGCAAAAACAATACCCCAAAGGTAAGCAGGATCGCTCCACCTGCAGCCTCCCCGTACTCGCCAAAATGCTTGCCTGCGTGGTGGCCAAGCAGTAAGCCAAAGATCGACATCGCACCGCCGAACAATCCAAAGGCAATGATCGTCATCAACAGATCAGAGCCGAACATGCCCAGTGATATTCCAACGGAAAAGGAGTCTACACTCACACTGAGTGCGAACAGCAGCATCCCCCATACCGTTGAAGTATTAATCATTTGAGAGGATTCACCCTTCAATGAGCTGTATATCATATGCCCTCCTAGCATAATAAGAAGGCCTCCCGCTGCCCATGTGGTTACTTCACCAAGCAGCATGCTCATATACATGCCAGTTGCAACACCCGCCAGCGGCATCAGTACATGGAACAATGCGATAACCCCGCTAATGCGAACTGCATCTCTTCGCCGTACCCCTCTCATACCGATACCTAGACACAGTGAAAAGGCATCTGAGCCCAATGCTGCCGCCATCAAAAAAATCGTGATCCATTGGCCGATTGGTGCTGCCGTTTCCCACATTGCCCCCACTCCTCGTCCCATAGCGTCTGTATCCAACGTATGCGGACAAGGATAGTTTCATGACAGGCAGCAAGGAGATAACAAGGCTTGTCTCTTATAAGCTACATTACCCAAACAAGGTTCATTCACACCAAATGATACGATGACCTGCTGCCTTCATCATACGGTTCATCACTGCAAGACCGATGCCTTCTGTAGTGCAAGCTTCTGCCAGTATATAAGTTGCGCCCGCTTCATCGAAATGCCGCAGGGCATCATATAGCAGTGCAGCTGCCTCTTCTAATGCATGCACACTGCCAATCGTTGCTACAATATCAGCTCGGTATTGTTCTGCATGCTCTGTGAAGGCAAGTACACCCGTTGTCTCCCCACGCTGCTGTGCTTCATGCAGCATACGCTGAATGCATTCACTCACTTGTTCCACAGACTTCCCCTGCACGATATGCAGCTGACCTTGAGGAGCATAATGGGTATATTTCATTCCAGGTGAGCGAGGCGCGTTCATCTGGATGTCATCCGCTTGCCCCATATGCTTCGAAGCAGCTTGAGGAAATACCGACTCATCGCTAATCATGTCGCTCGTTGCTGCCGAAGGATCTGCTTCCTTGTTCACCAGCGGCGTAGACAAGGAATCTCGATCCCCCAGCGCAGATTCTGGAGTTTGTGGAACCTGCGCATAGATCATCCCCCCATTGGGATCGACCGCTGGATCAATCGTTACCTCGGAAGCCACCTCTTGCAGCATCGCTGTTGTTATCCCACCCGGGCGGAGTACATGCACACGACTGCCTATTAATTCTACAACAGTAGACTCTACCCCTACGCCTGTCGCACCGCCATCGACAATACCGTCGATTAGACCGTCCAAATCCTCCCGTACATGCTCCGCACGCGTCGGACTAGGACGTCCTGAACGGTTGGCGCTTGGAGCTGCCACGGGACATCCAGAAGCACGTATAAGAGCCAAAGCTGTATCGTGACCTGGCATCCGTACACCAACCGTATCCAGTCCCGCCGTCACGCGAGGGGATACAGCCCCCATTCGCACCGGCAGTACGATCGTCAACGGACCCGGCCAAAAGCGTTCCATAAGACGAGCAGCGATATCACTATAAGGCAGGACAAGCTCATCAAGCTGGTTCCGTTCAGCAATATGAACGATTAACGGGTTGTCGGATGGACGCCCCTTGGCAGCAAATATACGTTCAACTGCCTCCGTATCACGAGCATCCGCACCAAGCCCATATACCGTCTCCGTTGGAAAGGCAACGGTGCCGCCGGCAGCTAGAATTGCCGCCCCCTCTGTTATTCCATACTGCTGTTCGAGCGGCATGTGTTCGTCTACCGACCACCACTTCGTGTGCAAACGTTGAGCGCTTCCTTCCGTCACGGCAGTCGCGCTGTCCTTCTGTTCCCGTTCATGTCGAGTATTCATTGAGTACATCCCTTACTTCGATATAGAGTGTATGCTCTCCCGCCCCGATGTCGACATCGACACTAAAAAAAGAAAAGGCGGAAGCAACGCAAGAAAGATGCCAAAGGAGCTTCGGCATCTTCATAAATTGAAGTTTCACACGTATACGTACTTAATCCAAATCTATAAATGACTGTTGCTTATTTTAGTTGTACCATAATGGCGGCAACACGTCCAGACGAGTGGAAGGCACACCTAGTGCATACAACTACTCGATTAGATTACCCAAATATTGCACTGAAAATGGAACCAATCAAACGAAACAATGCCTCTAGAGCTTCCCACAGAAAGAACTTCACTTCTGTCCCGCCCGATTCTGTTGCGGCATGGGCTTGAGCATTCCCGTCTGCTGCCTGAGCATTTCCCTCAGCTGATAGAGCGCCCTTGTCTTGTTCTCCACTCTTAGATAGCGCAGCTGACTTGGACTTCACATCACCAGCTTGTGCTTGAGCCGTACTCCCATCGACGAAGCAGAGCGGCGGGAACAGGACACACCACCAATTCTGTCCGCTTCCCTCGCCTAATGTAACGAGCAATGCTTCATACATCCCGGCAGGATATACTTCGCCTCCATACCACTTGGCAGGGAAGGATACCTCTCCAAGCTTCACCTTGACTCCATACGCCAGTCCTTCTTCGTTCAGCACTTGCTCTGCCGTTTGCTTCAATTCGTCCAAATGTCCTGCTATCAGCTTGCGTGCCTTTTCACGAGTATCCGGCTTCTTTTCTGTCTTAAGCCAGCCGTTAATCTGCTCCACAATCCGATCCCGAACCATGCGCTTCACACGCTGATCGTTATCAGCGTCCGAGTTGGCCAATATTCGCAGCCGAATCGCATCCTCAGGAATATGATCCTGCTTCTCTATCGTTTGCTTCTGAATATTCTGATTATCAATGGCCTCCGCATGGCCATTTTCCCAACGCATCAAAGCTCCCGCTGCCAGTACGGCAATCGCGAGACCGAGTACGAACACGCGTAAGTTCATGTTCATCCTGCTCCTTGTGAGGTTGGGCGCGCCTCTTGTCTATCAGTATGTCCGCGAACAGGATCCTTAAACCTATCAATAGTGTTTTTTTGATAGATAGATTCGTCAGAGTCTTAGGTGAAACTGGTGGTTATCATGCGGCCTATGAACCGATACCCCACTTTTTAATGCATAAAAAAGGACTGTCCTAGTCGCAGATATGTTCTGCGTCATGGAACAGTCCTTATAGAGTTAAATTTCTCCTAAGCCTCGAACACCAATCACATGGCGCTCAATACCAGCCAGGTCAGGCACAATGATCAGCTTCTCATCATAACCAGCTTGCGCGAGCATTGCCGCCACATCTTGCGCTTGTCCTTGACCCACTTCAAAGCCAATCATTCGAGGAGCCTTGCCAAGCTCGGACAGCATGGTGACAAGCCGTCGATACGGCTCCAAACCATCTGCTCCACCATCCAGTGCCGTACGCGGCTCATAGTCGCGCACCTCACGCATCAGATCCGCGATATCACCAGCCGGAATATAAGGTGGATTGGATACGAGAATGTCCAATTCACTACCAGCGAACGGCGCCAGCAAATCCCCCTGTTTCCACGACATCCGCTCTGCAACGCCAAGCCGCCCCGCATTTCGCTTCGCGACAGCAAGCGCCGCTGGCGAGATATCGCCAGCCGTGATATGCCAATGTGGACGCTCATGTGCCAATGTACAAGCAATTGCACCGCTGCCGGTACCAATATCCACAACATGAAGTGATTCATCTTGCGACCAGATCCGGTCAGCTTCAGTCAGAATTGCCTCCACGAGGAGCTCTGTCTCCGGCCTTGGGATAAGCACATCCGACGTCACTTCGAAGGGCAAACCATAGAAGTAAGCATCCCCAATAATATATTGGGTCGGCTCACCCGCAGATCGCCGTGTCACTGCCGATTCAAAAGCATGGATTGCATCTTCAGGCATCAGCTCTGTCAATGCAACCAAGTAAGCGACTCGCTCCATACCCAGCACATGCCGCAGCAGCAGTTCGGCATGATGTGCAGCATCATCGACTCCATTCTCTGCTAAAAAAGAAGAAGCCTGTACCCAGGCTTCTCTTATTGTTGCAGGCCATGCGAGGCGATATGGAGCTCTGTCTGCCGCATTTAGCTGACTACGCTCCTCATTCCGTCCGCAAGGCTCACTCATGCTTGATTCTCCCTTTCCAGCAGCTCCGCTTGTTCAGTCAACGTAAGCGTTTGGATGAGTTCCTCCACATCGCCGTTCATAATTTGATCAAGCTTATGCAGAGTCAAGCCGATACGATGATCTGTCACACGGCTCTGCGGATAGTTGTACGTCCGAATCCGTTCACTGCGATCACCCGTTCCAACCTTACTTTTGCGCTCGCCAGCGTACTTGGCTTCTTCCTCTTGACGCTTAATTTCATAGATGCGGGCACGCAAGACTTGCAATGCCTTCGCCTTATTATCGTTCTGAGACTTCCCGTCCTGACACGTAGCCATGATCCCTGTCGGAATATGTGTAACACGTACCGCCGACTTCGTTGTGTTGACGGACTGGCCGCCCGCACCAGAAGAACAGAATGTATCAACACGAATATCTTTATCGAATATTTCGACTTCTACTTCATCTACCTCTGGCATTACAGCTACAGTCGAAGTTGACGTATGAATACGTCCGCCTGATTCAGTTGCCGGTATGCGTTGAACGCGGTGCGCGCCGCTCTCATACTTCAGCTTGCTGTAAGCACCCTTACCGGATACCGAGAAGATAACTTCTTTGAATCCGCCCAGATCGCTCATGTTCGCTTCCATCAGCTCTGTACGCCATCCTTGTGAATCCGCATAGCGCGTGTACATGCGGTATAAATCAGCAGCGAAGAGCGCAGCTTCATCACCGCCTGCCGCACCGCGAATTTCCACGATCACGTTCTTGTCATCATTCGGATCCTTCGGCAGCAGCAAAATACGAATACGTTCCTCAAGTTCCGTTTGACGCGCACTCAGTTCCTCGATTTCCATCTTCACCATTTCGCGCATCTCATCGTCAAGCTTCTCTTGCATCATTACCTTCGCCGCATCCAGTTCGCTAAGTACATTTTTAAATTCCATAAATGCTTCATAAGCTGGCTGCAGATCGGATTGCTCCTTCGAATACTCACGAAGCTTCTTCGGCTCGTTCGCCACATCCGGGTCACATAGCAATTCACTCAACTTCTCATAGCGATCCGCAAGGGATTGCAGTCTATCTAACATCATACACGCTCACCTCTCTTCTCCAATTCGATACTACCACGTATATTCATGAACCTTGATTTGCGCAATCATGGTTCGTGCTTCAATAAATGAATGATTACGGCATTCCACCATAACCATTTTCGCAACCATTCCCTCGCTCAACCTGCATTACAATGCGCAGATGATCTCACTGCATTAGCTAAGCAAGCGAAGAAGCAGAAACGCTATACGTTAAAGCGGAAATGCATAACATCGCCGTCTTGAACAACGTATTCCTTACCTTCCAATCTTAGCTTACCCTGTTCCTTCACCGCATTCATAGAACCGCCAGCAACTAGATCATTATAAGAGACCACTTCGGCACGAATGAAGCCGCGCTCGAAGTCGGAGTGGATAACACCTGCCGCTTGCGGGGCCTTCATCCCTTTGCGAATCGTCCAAGCGCGTACTTCTTGTACACCAGCAGTAAAGTACGTATACAGACCAAGCAAGCGATAGGCAGCCTTAATCAAGCGGTTCAGACCGGACTCATCCAGTCCAAGCTCTTCAAGGAACATTTCCTTATCTTCGCCCTCAAGCTCAGCAATTTCTGCTTCTACCTTTGCGCTAATCGGCACAACTTCCGCATTCTCAGCTGCGGCAAAGTCACGTACCTGCTGTACATATGGATTGCTATCCGCATCCTTCACGCCATCTTCGCTTACGTTCGCCGCATACAATACTGGCTTCATCGTGAGCAAGTGCATGTCGCGTACAAGCACCTTTTCTTCGTCGCTCAGTTCCAAGCTGCGTGCTGGCTTATCATCGTACAACGCCTCTTTCAAGCGCTCCAATACAGCAGCCTCTGCCGCATACTTCTTGTCGCCGCTCTTCATGTTCTTCTTTGTGCGATCAAGACGCTTCTCAACCGATTCCAAATCCGCCAGAACGAGCTCCAAATTGATCGTTTGAATATCGCTAACTGGGTCAACCTTTCCGTCAACATGCGTAATATTTTCGTCTTCGAAGCAGCGCACAACGTGTACGATTGCATCTACTTCACGAATGTGAGCCAAGAACTTGTTCCCAAGCCCTTCGCCCTTGCTCGCACCACGTACCAGGCCGGCAATATCAACAAATTCAAACGCTGTTGGAACTGTACGATTCGGAACAACCAACTCAGTCAGCTTATCCAAGCGCTCATCTGGAACCTCTACCACGCCGACATTCGGATCGATCGTACAGAACGGATAGTTTGCCGATTCAGCCCCTGCTTGTGTAATCGCATTGAACAACGTCGATTTGCCGACGTTAGGCAGCCCAACAATACCTGCTTTTAATGCCATTTATAAGTACAACTCCTTAGACCGTATATTTGAATAACCATTGTTTCGAACATTACCTTACTATCATAAACCTAGTCTATCAATTATGTTTCATGTATCGCTAAGACGCGTGTAAAAAACACGCAAAAATTCCTTAACCATTATAACCAACAACGCAAAAAAAACCTAGTCATCGACTAGATTTTTTCCGTATTGTCAACTTTTGCTCACTTCAGGAGAGCAGAAAAGCACTAAAGACTTCTCCGATCTTAGCAATTTTTATTGTTTGGAATAATAAATAATAAATCCTTACTCAAGAGCTGCTTGTCTGAAGCCAAGTACGTATCCATCCACTTGCAGCCAGATATTAATTTTTTTGGAGGTAGCGTTGTCTGATATTTATCTATGTCAACCGTTTCCTTTACCTTGCCTTGGCTCTCCTCGGATAAGGAGACTGTGCACCGAACATACTATTGCTGTAGCTGGATCCAACATTCAATTTTCATCATTTTTGAGTAAAGTGAGGGGTACAACTATGGAGAATAAATCGCATCGTGGCAATTATAAAGGCACTACGGCAATGAAAGCGAAAAATCAAGATATGGCGTTCGTAAATGACACTATTGAAGGAGCAAAATCCGTAACACCTTTCTCCGAGAAAAAGAAAAAGACGGACTAGTTCCGTCTTGCCAGCTTCAATGTCCAATTGTGTATTCACATCATAACTTGTCCAATCGATCTACCTGTTTCACCGAAGGTAGGCTTAACCTAGCAAGGGTTCTCTTATGTGATGAATCGATACAGCGAACGAATCGTCATACCCGCTCCGTAGCGTTCTGCATTCGGCATATCGACTTGATTTTGCAAGCATACCTTAATGACACGTGCAGCTGCAGGATGGATCGATACCGTTCCATCTTCCTGCTTCTGCATAACGCTACCGTCTTGACCTGGCGTCTGGAATAAAGAATACAGCATCCCATCTGCGACAAGCATCGGGCTGTTCCAGTTCCATTGCAGCCACTCCTCATCCCACTGAACCGTTGACTCACCTATCTCCCATACTACCTGCCGTGAGCGGCGCTGATGAGCAGATATCGTCTTCTCCAGTGCTTCTTTCCAAAAAGCAGCTCGTTCGTCCAAGGTTGTCCCCTTACTTAAGGAGCGACATGCAGCTTGCGCACATACCGACGCAATAGCGCCGTCCGCCCACGGAAACTGAATGCGATCCATACGAGGCAGCGTACACCCCGATATGAGCTTGCTCATCTCCAGAAGACCGAGTGACTCAGGAGCGGTAACAGCTACGCATACAGCGCGAATCGCTTCGTGAAGCTCATCGTCTTGATGCTGTCCGAACGCTATGGATGGGTTGAATGGCTTACCGATACGGTGCCGATAATCTGCCAAAGCAAGCAAGCCATTAAGTCGCACACGTGCTGTAAGGCCATGGAAGGAAGCCTCCTGCAGCGTATCCTCAACAGCCTCATCTGTCCATTGGAGCAAATGCAGCACATAAATCACCTGCACTGCTGTTCGATCATCTTCGTGAATGAGAGACGTCCAATCTGCATAGCGCTCGCGAAGTACGTGAAGCCAGCTCTGCTCCACCTGAGAGGCAATATCTCTAGTCTCCGCATCATCAGCATGTCGATATCGAGAGGGTGTCACCCCAAATGGGAGATGGCTGTCCATCACCGTTCGCAGTACTTGCGCAATCCCATTCAAGATGGATGCCTTCGCAACCGACTTATATCGTACGGTCAAAATATCCAAGAGCGGCTCGATTAGCGCACTAGTTGCTTCATGGACACCATGCTCCATGCACAACTGCTCGAATAATGCTTGAGCCGCCTCCGCCGATTGCTCCATCGATCCGTTCTCCATGACACAGAGCAATTCCGGCACATTGTCTTCTGAGCCGAACGAATATACCGATCCTGCCCCATTAGCCAAGCCCATTTTCTCTACGCCTCCATAAGCCGCCCGAGTTACAGGGGCTGTGGTTTTAATTTCCATTATATCATCTCATGTCAACTTTGGAATGGTTTTATCGAAATATGTCGAAAAAAAGAATACAATAGCCGAAACAGCCCGCAGCCGTGCAAGTGTATGTTAAGAAATCATATTCAAAGATGATTCAAATCATCACTGATTGGTGAATGATAAGTAGCATGACATTCTCCCCCTTTAGATGAATAGGCAATACAAAACAACGCCCCGGAAGGCTCATCCAGCCATCTGGGGCGTTGTTCGGCATCTCCAATTTAAACCAAGCCGATCGACGACAAGAAAATCAATATTATGAGCACAGGAGCTATAATGCGCATCGTGAACAGCCATATACTTCTCCATACGGGAGGGAGACCCGTCTCTTCTCCGGACTGCTTCCATGCGTATCCGACAAGCAGCGTTACGAACAAACCGCCCAGTGGCAGCATTACATTCGAGGTCAGGAAATCTATCCATTGGAAGAAGTTACGGCCGCCCAGCGTCGCTCCCTCAAGAACCCCTCCTGCTGCCAGCGTGCACGGAAGACCGATGATGTACATGGCAGCAATCACATAAAAGGTTGCCTTGCCGCGCCCCAAGTTGTAGCGGCGCATGATATAGGCTACAGGCACTTCCGCAAGAGCCAAACAAGACGTAACTGCAGCAATTGCCAGGAGCAAGAAGAACAAGCCGCCGAACAATGCCCCATAAGGCATCGAGGCGAATGCTGCAGGGAGAGCAACGAAGACAAGTCCCGGCCCTGAATCCGGTTCAATTCCAAATGTAAATATCGTTGGGAAGATGATCAACCCTGCAATAAGCGCATAGATTAAATCACCCGCTCCTACTGCAATAGTTGCTAGTGGCAGCGATTGATGCTTGTCTACGTATGCACCATACGTCAGCATGGCCCCCATACCAAGCGACAAGGAGAAAAATGCAAGCCCCAATGCCATCAGTGCGGAATGGAAGGTCAATTGTGAGAAGTCAGGCTTCAGGAAATAAGAGATTCCTTCAGCAGCGCCGTCCAGCGTAAGCGTACGCACCATCATAACCAATAGAATGATGAGCAGGCCTGGAATAACAATCTTATTGAACTTCTCAATACCACCAGATATCCCTCTGGCAATGATGAATCCGGTTAAGGCAAACACGACGATCTGCCAGACAATCGGCATCATCCCTCCGGTGAAGACCTTGAAGTGTTCCGCATAATCGCCGCTTTGGAACAAGATTCCGGATACCGACTCAAATGCATAATGGAGCGTCCATCCCGCAATCGTGCTGTAATACGTCATAATCAGGAAGGCAGCCAATACGGCGATGAAGCCCAGTACGCCCCATCCTCTTTTGCGTGATAAAGTGGTGAAAGCAGAGACTGCGTCACCGCGTCCGCCACGTCCAACAGCCAGTTCGCCAAGCAATACTGGCAAGCCAACAATTAAGAGACAGGCGATGAATAATAGGAAGAATGCTCCTCCTCCATTTTGCCCCGTAACGTATGGGAACTTCCACATGTTGCCCAGCCCGACTGAACTCCCGATAGCGGCCAATATAAATCCTGCAGAGCTGAATTGCTCCGACTTATTTCCCTTCTGAGGATCCTGCTGTGATTGCTTATTTGACATAAATGGGTATGCCACTCCTTCTTTCCTGCTGTATTTTCTAGGGTGCCCCAAGGACTGAGATAAACTCCATTTTATTCAAAAATGCGCTCCGAATCGAATGTAATATTTCTCAAATTCTCCAGCCTACCTCAAGCATAGCAATCTCCATGCAGCATCCATATGAAAAAAGGCACCCCTTGTGCTGTGTGAGCAGCCAAAGAGCGCCTTAGATCGAGCTATTCACATCCGTGCAGCCAAGAGTGGCTCTTACTTAATTCCTGAGTGCATGAAGCTGCTAATAAATTTGCGCTGGAACAGCAAAAATCCAAGAATCAGTGGCCCTACAACAAGCAATGTTGCCGCACTTACTTCTGCCCACTGCGCCCCCGTCTCGAAAGACTGAGCAAACATAGCAAGCCCTACGGTAAGCGGACGATTCTCTACGGAGTTCGTCACAATCAGCGGCCACAGGAAGTTATTCCACTGATAGCTAACAGATACAACCGCAAATGAGATATATACAGGGGCAGACAACGGCACGAAGATGCGCCACAAAATGCCCATGCGAGAGCAGCCTTCCACCATCGCTGCTTCTTCCAATTCAAGCGGCAGCTGCTTAAATGTCTGGCGGAGCAGAAATATCCCGAACGCTGATGCGAAGTACGGCAGCATGATGCCCAGCTTCGTATCCAGCAAACCAAACTCCTTCAATACATGGTAGTTCGAGAAAATAAGAACATCCGCTGGTACCATAAGTTGTACCAAGAACAGCATAAATACAGCGTCTTTCCCGAAGAAGCGCAGGCGTGCAAATGCGTAAGCTGCCAGTGTTAGGCTGAGAAGCTGCGCAAGCAGCACTCCTCCTGCAATCGTGAAGGTGTTCAAATAATACTGGGCAAATGGAGCACCTTCCCATACCTTTGCAAAGTTAGCTAACGTCCACTCCCATGACCAGAATGAATTCATACCCGCATCCTTGGGACGGAACGACGTCCATAACATCCAGATGAGCGGCACAAACCATACGACGCTGACCACGAGCATAATCGCATGCCAGAGCCACTGCTTCATTCGGCGCTTCGTCCGTTCGATCTTCAAGGCTCGATCCGATAAAGGCGGCCTACGGCCTACGGCGCCTGTACTAAATTCTGTGTTGATCCCAACTGATTTGTCCATAAGGCGCCTCCTTTATTGATAATGGATCTTGCGATCCCAGCCGAAAAATTGTAGTGATGACAGTACCAAGAGCAGTGCGATCATAATGACAGTCATGGTCGCCGCCATTCCTTGATCGTAGAAGCTGAAGGCTGTGTCATAAATGTGATACAGAAGCAGGCTGCTCGCATTGTCTGGACCGCCCTTGGTCATAATCCACAAATGATCCACAAGCTTGAATGCATTCGTCAGCGCTACAACTGCTACGAACAGCGTAGTAGGCATCGTCAATGGGATTGTAATCCGTGTCGTTACCTTCCAAGTACCAATGCCGTCTACCGAGGCCGATTCATATAAGTCCTTCGGAATATTCTGAAGTCCGGCCAAGTAGAAGATCATGAAGTATCCTGCTTCCTTCCAGATCATCATGACGATCATAGCCCACATGACCGTATCGGGATGCCCCAACATATTCATGTCCGCCGACTGTCCAACCCACTTCGCCAGTTGAGCCAACAAACCATACTGAGGTGTGTATATAAACAGCCAAATATTCGCTACCGCGATCATTGGAATCATATTCGGATAGAAAAATGCCACACGAGAGAATGAACGTCCCGCCAGTGCCTTATCAGCGAACAGCGCCATAATGAAAGCAAGCGCCATGGAAGTAGGCACTGTGCCAATCGCAAACCATATATTATTGCTGAATACTTTCTGGAATACAGGGTCTTGGAACAGTGCAGTAAAATTATCAAGCCCTACAAATATCGGCTCTGGTGTAGCCAGGTCAGATTGATACATACTGAGCCAGGCTGTCTTCAGCATTGGATAATAGGTGAAGAGCATGAGAAACAACAGGGACGGGAGCAGCAGCGCCCATGCCAATGTATTGCGGGATAGACGTTCTTTCCATTTGGCGGTCATCATCCTGACCTCCTTCTCCAATGAATTCTAGTAAGTTCATGATGTATATAAATCGGCAGGGCCTAGGCCCTGCCGATACAGCACGCACATAAGGCATGCGATTGCATCTTGAGCGTGTATTACTTGTTGAACGGCTTCAGTGCGCGTTCAGCCTCTTCCTGCGCCTTCTTCAATGCAGATGCCGGATCCGTCGTGCCTGTCAGCACCGCTTGCACTTGATCCGTCAATGCTTTGGAGACTTTACCATTGTTGTGCGTAGACAATTCCGCGTAGGCGTGCTCCAATTGATCACGTGCAACAACTGCTTGCGGGAACTCAGCTGCATATTTCTTCATCACATCTGTGTCGTACGCTGACTTGCGAACGCCAACATAGCCCGTATCAATACTCCATTGAGCAGCTTGCTCCGGCTCTGTCATGAACTTGATGAATTCCCAGGCTGCTGCTTGTTTCTTCGGATCGATGTCCTTGAAGATATACAAGTTGCCGCCGCCTGTAGGTGAACCGTACTGCTTGTTCATCGGCAGGAATGCAACACCGAAGTCGAATTTAGCGTTATTCTTCACATTCGTCAGGTTGCCCGTAGTATGAATCATCATAGCAGTCTTCTGCTCTAAGAAGTCTGTAGGAACCGTTGCCCATTCTACAATACCTTCCGGCATTACCTTATGCTTCTTCGACAGGTCTTGCCAATACTGCAATGCTTCTACATTCTCTGGTGTATCGAAGAATACTTTCTTGCCGTCTTGGGACATGAGGTTGCCTTTAGGATCAGCCATGTTCTGTAGGGAGAACAGTTGGAACATCCAATAAGCAAATCCGGATCCTGGCACCTCGATGCCTTGGCGACCGTCTTTTTTCAGCTTCGTTGCATATTTTGTAAGCTCAGCCCAAGTCTTCGGCGGTTGATCCGGGTTCAGGCCAACTTCTTTGAAAGCATCCTTGTTGTAATAAAGAACGATAGTACTGCGTTGGAAAGGGATACTGTATGTCTTGTTCTCAACTTGCGAGTTCGCCATGAAAGCCGGGTAGAAATCATCAAGGAAACCGTTGCCTTCCTTCGCGATAAAGTCATCAAGCGGAAGGATTGCGTTCGTATCCAGCATGCTGAACAGTTCCGTAGACAGCATAACCGCTACATCCGGCGGCTGCTTGGCTTGGATGCCAGCCTGAATCTTCGTCGTCGTATCTGCATAGCTGCCTGTATAAACTGGCTTCACTGTGATGTTCGGGTGCTTCGCGGTGAACTTCGCCGTCATACCCTCAACCACTTTCGTCAGTGGACCACCAACTGCGATAGGAAAATAGAATGTTAACTCCACATTCTCATCCTTCGATGTGGTTGCGTTATCGGCTGGAGCTGTTGTCGCCCCCTCCTGCGTCGTACCTTTCTCTGGCGTCTGTGTTCCTCCTGCTGTCCCTGACTGGCCACAGCCGACCAGCAGCGTAAAGCACATAAACAGAAGTAGCATCCACTTAGAGCGCATTTGCATATCCCGTGTTCTCCCCTTTTTCAATATCGTCCTTATTGAGATGGTATGTCTCACACCACCCTTTCATACCATAACCTTGCTCTAGCAAGAGAGTGTTAATTCCATATAAATGTTTTGTTAATGATAGATTCTCAAGTAGATTCCTACGATTCTATTGATTCCATGATCCGGTATCAAAAAAAGAAAACACCCTCCCGGGTGTCCCAAATAGTCATGCACAGCATCATGCATGCTCTATCCTAGAGGAACCCAAGAGGGTGTATATACATTACGATTCCTTCGTTACGAATTCGTTAAAATGGATACCAAAATGTCCCGAACCCTTGCACTCGCCATATAATCGCTGCAGCAAGCACGAGTATGCTGACGATGACCACGATATAATCCTCACGATGCCATTTCGTCGACGAGAACCACGTACGCTTCGAATGCTTCCCGAAGCCGCGCAAATCCATTGCATTGGATATCGTCTCAATGCGATGCAGCGAGGAGAGTACGAGCGGTGTCGTGATGGATACAAAATGCTTAAGCCGCTGCACAATCGTGCCCTCGCCCTTGCCGAATCCAAGTCCACGCGCTTGCATGGCATTCGAGATATGCCGGAATTCCGCCTGCAAATCTGGAATATAGCGGAATGCGATACTGAACGCATAGGCGATTTTGTAAGGAATGCCGATTCGATTCAAGCTGCTCGCCATCCGTGTCGGATGCGTCGTATAGATGAACAAGACGGTTATCGGCATAAGAGACATATACTTCATGGACAATGTAAATACATAGATAACAGTCTCCAGCGTTAATACGTTGTAGCCCATATCGAGAAGCACAGTAGTCGTACCTGTCAATGTACTGCCATAAGCCGGTGTAATTAATAAACTGAATAAAGAATTGAATATATTAAATACGATCATCAGCCAGACGAGCAGCCGAATTCGCTTCCATGGCAACTGCGCATTGATAAGAAGGACAAGACCAATCCCAAACAGGGGCACGAAAATTCGTAAATCCTGAAATAAAAATACGATTACGGTCCACACAGCCAGCACAAGCATCTTCGCTGCTCCATCCATACGATGGAACAGCGTATCCCGTTCAATATAGAGCATACCTGACTTACTCATGATGCTTCACCCGCTTCTCGTGGTCGATGAATTTACGCACAAGCGCCTCCGGCTCGCACACGCCAGTCAGACGGGCAAGCGTGCCAAGTGAAGTCTCCTTCACATTGGCTCGTTCAATCGCCTCCATATGGGTCAGCACATGAGCGGTATCGCCAATTGCAATCAGCTCCCCATTGCATAATACAGCTGCACGCTCCGTATATTCCAAAGCTAAGTGCATATCATGGGTAATGAACAGGAAGGACATGCCGCTGTTCGCCAGCTCAGAAATAAAACTCATAAACTCCGTATAGTGCTTATGATCTTGACCTGCTGTCGGCTCGTCCAGAATCATAAGACTCGGCTTCATGGCTAAAATCGAAGCAATGGTCACCCGCTTCTTCTGACCATAACTGAGCGCAGATACCGGCCATTCCCGATATCCGTATAGACCGCATATACGCAGTGTCTCCTCAACGCGTGCCATGACCTCTTCTTCCTTCATGCCTCGCATACGCAGTCCGAAGGCCACTTCTTCACGAATCATAGGTTGTGTAATCATGTGGTTCGGGTTCTGCATCACATAGCCGATATGTCCGCCCCTTTTTCGAATCGACCACGAGCGGATTTCTTCCCCATTTAGCTTGATCGTACCCGCCGTCGGCGCAGCTATTCCCGTCAACAAATGCGATAGCGTGGACTTGCCTGCGCCATTGTTCCCGAGCAGTGCCATTCGCTCGCCAGCACCAATCGTCAGCGATACTCCCCGAATCACTTCCCGTTCGCCATCATAAGAGAAGCGAACATTATCCATCTCCAGCATCGAAGTCCGTTCTGGATTGGCGAGTGGCATCCCCTTCCCCAGCGACCCAATTGCATAGGCATTCCCTTGCCTCATCATTGTTGCTAATCGCAAGAAGAGAAGAAGGCTTGTCCTCAGGCTTGCATACATAGCCAGCATATTTCAGCGCAGAGACATATAAAGGCTCTCTTAATCCATGCTGCTGCATGATAGAAGAAGCCAGCATCTCATCGGGCGTTCCGATCTGAACAATACGACCTTCTGACATGAGGACAATGCGATCAACATGCTGCTCCAGTACATCCTCAATCCGATGCTCAATAATAATAATCGTCTTATTTGTCTCGCTATGGATATGATCCATCAACTCGATGGCCTGCTTGCCGCTTGCCGGATCCAGGTTCGCAAGCGGCTCATCGAACAGCAAAATATCCGCATCCATCGACAGCACACCAGCCAGCGACACACGCTGCTTCTGACCGCCCGACAGTTCATGCGGACTATGATCGATATAAGGAAGCATGTCCACGACTTCCAATGCCTTCGTTACCTTAGGCTTCATATCCGCCGTTTTCATGCAATCATTTTCAAAAGCGAACGCTACATCTTCCCCGACCGACAGACCAATGAACTGTCCATCCTGATCCTGCAGAATCGTCCCAACGCTGCGGCTAATCTCAAAAATGCTAAGCTCTGAGGGACGCTTCCCCTTAAGCGTGTACTCTCCCGTTATCGTTCCACTGTACGTAAAAGGAATTAGCCCATTCATACAATGGGCCAAAGTCGATTTGCCGCAGCCGCTTGGGCCGGCAATTAATATTTTTTCTCCTGGGTAAATATCAAGGTTCACATTTCGCAATGTCGGTTCGGACAAACTGCGGTATTGAAAGCTAAAATCTCGAAACGAGATAAGCGGTTCTTTCATTGAATCTGTAGCTCCTGTCTTCAAGCTTGGGCGCTGCATTATTTCTGCACTCGCAGATTCGAGTTGTTGCGATTCATTTGAAGCAGTGCCAGCACAGCCAACATTCCAAGCACCAAGTGAACGCCAATATTCGCCAGCGTGGAAGCCGTGAACTGTACCCACATCTTATCTGCCGGCTCTCCGAACAAATACACATCTAAAATACTGGACACACCAAAGCCAACAGCAAGCGCAAGCGATCCGGTTATCGCCAATGCTACAATGCTGCCCTTCGAGGAGCGTCCTTCCTTAATGTTGAATGACGAATTCAAATACACAAGTCCCATCCCAAAGCCGGAAATAGCCGACCCGAGCACCCATGTCCACCAGATTGTTCCGCCGCCCCAAGTCAAATCAGTAATGATATGCCCGATGGCTCCACTCAAAAATCCAACGATCGGTCCAAACATGGCACCGAAGATGGTCAGAATGGCAATTGCCGGACGCAATCCGGTCTGCGGCACTAACGGAATAGTGACTGTGCTTAGCAAGCCGTACAATGCTGCCCCGATGCCGATGGCGACTACCGTTTTGGTGTTAAAGTCGAAAATTGATTGCTTCATCCTTATGCAACCCTTCCTTCTCACTCAAAATAGGTATCGACGCTCGCCCGTTCGAGAGGTGGCCTCATCACGATTTATTAAATCCGAACGTTAGATTGTGATTCCAATCATAATATAAAGGATTTTCCATAGTATGGATACAGGTTTTTATTTCCAAAACCGAGTTTTTCTAGCCTTTTGCACCGAAAACTAGGGATTATTGGGAGGAAACCATATATTTTATCTATAAAAGCAATAGATATAACGATATTATTCCGTTTATCCCGAATTATGCCGATCAGATATTCAATCCACGGTGACGATTACAGCAGCCGAACCAAACGTTCGGTATGACGCAGTTCTTGTATCGTACGCACCCCAATGCCGAACATGGCAATCCGCAGCTCAGCTTCCACCTGAGCCAGAACCTGATCAACCGCTTCTTCGGAATCTGCTGCTGCAGCAAGCAGTGAGCGCCCGAAACCAGCCACGTCGGCACCAAGAGCAATCGACTTGGCCGCATCGACTCCTGTATGTAATCCGCCGCTCGCGATAACAGGCTGATTCGGCAGCGCTTTGCGTACCTGCTGCACACTGACTGCGGTCGGAATGCCCCAATCGGCAAAGGCCTCCGCGGCACGCTGCATGACAGCATCGCGAGCACGCAGTTTCTCAACCTGGCTCCATGAGGTTCCACCCGCCCCTGCAACATCGATGAAGGCTACGCCTGCTTCCACAAGCTGCTTCGCTGTATCCGGCGCAATGCCCCAGCCAACCTCTTTCACGCCGACCGGCACGTCCAACTCGCGGCATAGCTGCTCGATACGGCGAAGCAGACCGGAGAAATTGACATCCCCCTCCGGCTGGAATACTTCCTGCATCGCATTCAAATGCAAAATAAGCCCGTCCGCCTCGACGAGCTCTACCGCACGGCGGCACTGCTCAATTCCCATCCCAACATTAAGCTGAACGGCACCAATATTGGAGTATAACGGAATGGTAGGGGCAAGGTCGCGGATGCGGAACGTACCCGCGACCTTGGGATTCTCCACCGCAGCGCGTACGGAGCCTATACCCATCGCCCAGCCCCGGGCTTCCGCCACGGCAGCCAGCCTGCGATTGATTGGCGCCGCATGACTGCTTCCTCCAGTCATAGAGCTAATCAGCAGCGGTGTGCGAACTTCCTTGCCAAGCCATTCTGTCTTCAATTCGATCTCCCGAAAATCAACTTCGGGCAGTGCCTGATGGACGAAGCGATATTGCTCCAGCCCTGTTGTTATCCCTACTCCGTTCACTGGTTGTTCGAGACATATTCGAATATGCTCTGTCTTGCGCTGCTCGGTCAACGATGCCGAATCTGGCTGACGTTCCCGCATCGGCGCACCTCCTTACCTGATCGTATGTGCAGTATATGGCTTGTCAGTTACAGTTTGCAATTCTCACTTCATCCGCCGTTCAAGCCCCGATTAAGCCTCTTCCTTCGGTTCTTCTGCACCGAAAATTTGCCGCTTCAATCGCTCTCCCGTTGGCGTAACCGCAAGCCCTCCGCGCGCCGTCTCCCGCATCGTCGATGGCATCGTCTGCCCAATGCGGAACATCGCCTCAATCACCTCATCGCACGGGATGACACTCTCTACACCCGCCAGTGCCATATCTGCTGCGACCATGGCAATCGCTGCGCCCATGGCATTTCGTTTCACACACGGCACTTCCACGAGACCTGCAACAGGATCGCATACAAGCCCCAGCATGTTCTTCAGCGCAATTGCCATCGCATGCGCGGATTGCTTAGGGCTTCCCCCTGCCAATTCAGCAATTGCTGCCGCAGCCATCCCAGCTGCTGATCCGACCTCTGCTTGACAGCCGCCAGCTGCTCCGCTGATCGATGCATTGTTCGCAACGACAAGTCCGAACGCACCAGATGTGAACAAGAATTCTACCATCTGCTCGCGGGTAGGATTTAATTTGTCCTTCAATGCGAACAAGGTTCCTGGAACAACTCCAGCCGAACCCGCGGTCGGCGTGGCACAGATAAGCCCCATCGCAGCATTGACTTCATTCGTTGCGACCGCCTTGCTCACGGCATCCAGCAGCGTGTCCCCACAGAGGGACTGTCCAGATTGAATATATTGTTGAAGCTTTACCGCATCGCCGCCGGTCAGCCCAGAATGGGAACGAACACCTGCTAAGCCGCGCTCAACTGCCTGCTCCATCACATCCAAGTTCCGCGTCATCTGCTCGATCACCTTCTCACGCGAGCATTGACGCACTTCCATTTCCTGCTCAATCATCACATCGGAGATTTTACACTGTCGTTCTTCAGTAATTGCGATTAATTCTGCCACATTGCGAAACATAACTGCTCCTCCTTCCTTCTATCGTATTTAGTCTTCCATTCGAAGCACACGATTTACTCCAGGGAGCTCTCGAATTTGCTGCAGGATTGGTTCGGCAATTGCCTCATCCGTCTCAATGACCATGAGCGCCATCTTCCCCTTCTCCTTGCGGCTTACTTCCATATGACCGATATTCACCTGTTCTCCGCTCAATATATTGGTCACACCTGCAATGACTCCATATCGGTCATGGTTCATAACGAGTATCGCAGGACACTGTCCAGAGAGCTTCAGACGGAACCCGTCAAGTTCTGTAATTTCAACCTTCCCGCCACCGATTGAAATTCCTGCAACCTCCATCTCATCGTGCTCGTCCGTCATCCGGATGCGGGCAGTGTTGGGATGCTCCGGTACAGCTTCCTCAGGTGTGATGATAACCTCCATCCCTGCCTCTTCTGCATATTTCAATGAGTCCGGCAATCTTGCATCGTTCGTATCGTAATCGAGCACACCCGCAACAATGGCAACATCTGTCGCATGCCCCCGGTAAGTCTCAGCGAATGAGCCGTATAGGGAGATATGAACCCGCTTCGGCTGTCTGCCGAAAATACTTCGTGCCAATCTACCAATCTTCGCTGCTCCCGCTGTATGCGAGCTGGATGGCCCCACCATGATTGGTCCGATAATGTCAAATACACTGCGATATTTCATCGCGCTTCCCCCTTCGTCGACATCCCCTTCTCATCATGCACACACTTGGTCACGATCTATCATTACATAGCTATTAGCGCACGAACAGCGTAGGATTGAGATGCAATAAGATCCGCTCCTGCTTCTCACCTATCTGCTAATGCGCTGCAATGCTGTCGTTATCATTCCGTGCTAGGATTAGTTTCCACTACCTTCTATATTGTACGCAATCACGGCAGCTTTCTCTACGGCTAAAACCATCCAATACCAGCTTATTCAAAACTCATCCTAGCAGGGCTATCGCCGGATGACAACCCTGCTTCGGAACAACAAAGGATCAGAATGTGGACACGAATTTGTTTATGATAATTTCTCTACATGCTGCCCTCACTTGGATGCCATCGTATAACTGTTCATGTCATGCGAAAACAATAGGGTCGAAGCCTACAGGATTCGATCTCCAAGCAGGGTACCAATCAACTCCAGCGCGAGCCGTGCCGTGCGATTGTCTGTATCCAGCGAAGGATTCACCTCGACGAATTCAGCGGAAGTCACAATACCAGACTCATGCAGAAGTTCGAGCGCAAGATGGGCTTCCCGATAGCTTACCCCACCCCGTACCGGTGTACCCGTTCCCGGAGCCTCAACAGGATCCACACTATCTACATCGAAGCTCAAATGAACCCCGTCTGTGCCATCACTGGCAATTCGGATGGTCTCCTTCATCACATGCAGCATGCCATAGCGATCAATATCATGCATCGTAAAACATGCAATTCCTTGCTCACGAATATAGGAGCGCTCGCCAGGATCTAAATCGCGGGAGCCAACAAGTACAATGTTCTTCGGATTTAGCGACTTGCCAGGCCAATTCCATTGACCTTCGGTCAAACTTGCTCGTCCCAGCGCCACAGCCAGCGACATTCCATGCACATTGCCTGACGGACTAGTCTCTTCTGTATTCAAGTCTGCATGTGCATCGAACCAGATCACACCTAATTGCTGATATTGCTGTGTCAGGCCTGCCAAGGTTCCAATGGCGATACTATGATCTCCGCCCAGCACCAGAGGGAAGCGTCCCGACTCTATAGATGCCTGTACCTGCTCGGACAAGGCGTCGCTCATCGCAATGACTTCATCAACATACTTGGCCTTGCGTACCGGGGCTGCGGTTGCTGCTGCCTCCGAATGTACAGCGGCAGCCGTACAGCCCACACGGCGTTCCTCGCCTACAGTAATCCCTAATTGATTGAGATGCCGCACCAGTCCAATCTGCATCAGGCATTCCGGTCCCAACTCCGCACCACGCCGTCCTGCCCCTAGACCGAATGGTACTTGAATAATAGATAATGGCATGTTCATCTGTCTGTCCTGTGCTGTCATACTGATCGCTCCCTTCGATATGACAATCCTGGAATATCCGTTCGAACTTCTACTTATTCACTGCGTCTATGATCATATCTATTACCTTCTCTAACTAAATAGGCATGACTTAAACCTTCTATCGAGTAAGCAGATTGCGATGTTGTCACCCTCTTGTTGTTCAAGCAATAATCGCCCCTGAGACCAGCACACTGCGAATACGCTCTACTGCCCAATCCAGCTGTTCTTCCGTGATGACCAGCGGCGGCGCAAAGCGAATGACCGTGCCATGCGTCTCCTTACAGAGCAGACCAAGACGCATAAGAGCCTCACAGTAGAGTCTGGCCCCCTCCGTTAGCTCCATGCCAATCAGCAGGCCACGACCACGAATTTCCTTCACAATCGGGCTGGATATGCTGGCAAGCTGCTTCTGGAAATATGCCCCGAGCCGTTCGGCGCGCTCTGCCAACTCTTCTTCGTCAAGTACGGTAAGCGCCGCTGAGGCCACCGCACAAGCTAGCGGATTGCCGCCGAAGGTTGAGCCATGCGAACCTGGCTCAAATACGGATAAGATCGCTTCGTCTGCTGCTACAGCAGAAATCGGAAGCACACCTCCGCCAAGTGCCTTGCCCATAATGTACATGTCCGGTATCACCTGCTCCCAATCGCAGGCGAAGCGCTTGCCGGTTCGTCCGAATCCCGTCTGAATTTCATCTGCAATGAACAGCACATGATGACGGGTGCAAATCTCTCGCACCTTGCGCAAATACCCATCTGGCGGCATTACAATTCCGTTCTCTCCTTGAATAGGTTCTACGAGGAATGCAGCCGTGTTCGGCGTAATTGCACCTTCCAGTGCCTCGGCATCGCCGTATGGAATGATCGTGAAGCCTGGTGTAAAGGGGCCGAAGTCTTCTTTGTATTCTTCACTGGAAGAGAATGAGGTAACGGTAATGGTACGACCATGAAAGTTGCCACTGCATACGATAATATCCGCTTGGTCGCGTGGAATGCTCTTATGGCGATATGCCCAGCGTCGTGCCGCCTTGAGAGCAGTCTCAACTGCTTCAGCGCCCGTATTCATAGGCAGTATCTTGGACTTGCCTGTATATGCTGCCAACTGTTCGCTCAGACGAGATAACGGTTCGCTATGGAAGGCGCGTGAGCAAAGCGTCAATTGGTTCGCCTGATTCACAAGAGCTTCGATCAGCTTCGGATGGCGATGACCATGGTTCAAGGCAGAGTAAGCGCTTAACATATCCATGTATTGGCGCCCTTCTGGATCTTCAACCCACACTCCTTCTGCCTTCTCGATTACGACAGGAAGCGGATGATAATTCCTCGCTCCGAATCGTTCCGCTGTCTGTATAATTTCCTCTGACCGTTTCATGTTCCGTCCTCCTCTGTCCTCAAAATCGATACTTCCCTACATCCTATTCCACAAGGGGTGTACACTCTCCTTTTCTCATACAGAAAAAGTTCCCATCATATTCCTTCTACGGAACATTTGGGGAACCCTCCTGTACACAGCCCATTTACGAATATCTTACTTTCAAATCGCCGATTTCTCGGTGTCCTGCTTGCGCTTGGACGTCGAGCCAACGGTATGAGCCATTCCATACAAAAGGATAGCTAGCGATAGCGCGCTGAAAATCAGTACCATGTAAGGCAAGCCTATCGTATCCAGACTGAACCCTGCCGCAAGAAGCACCACTTGGAACATGACCCGATCCAGCATCGTCCTGAATGAGAAGAAGCGGCCATGCAGTTCTTTCGGAATCGACTTCTGAAAATACGTAGACAACAAGGGGAAGAAGAATCCAGCTGCAAAGCCAAAGAGTCCGAACGCCACAAGCGTCATCCATTTCACATGAGCGAAGAACAGCAGCCCTTGCGCAGCTGCGATAATGAAGGACAGTGCGAACAATTGCTTTAATAGATCGCGCTGACCGGATAAGCGTTTCACGAAGAATGCAGCCAGTATGAAGGCAACGCCTTCAGCTGCGTAGAGCCAGCCCTTAATTTGCGTATCCTGATGCATTTCGCTAATATTAATGACCATCAAGTTGAAGCTCCCAATAAAGAATCCTGGAATAATCGATAGACAGAGCGCCATAAGAGCAACTGGCATCCCTTTGAGCATCGGGACAATTTCCTTGAATCCGCCGCCTTGCTTCTCTTTACGCTTCTGGCTGCGGTCTTCCTTAGCCCCCTCATCAATATCAAGGAAGTACGTGGAGACAAGCAGAAGTCCATAGGCGACGAGCGATGCCGTGTACAAGGCAGACAAGCTCATGACAGACAGCATCATACCGGCTGCCACCGTTCCGATAATACGGGCAATCGTAGATGCGTTCATATGGACTCCGTTCAATGCGATAAGATCTTTATCTTGAACGATAAGTGGAATGACCGATTGAAGCGCCGGAAAATAAAATGCCGCGGATATTTGCAGACACACTGCAAATAGAATCATCCACCAGACCGAGCCTTGTGCAATGGCGAGAAACATGAAGCAGACACTCACCATCCGTCCGATACCCGCCCAGATAAGGACACTCTTCTTGCGATGCGAATCGATCACTTTCCCTGCATATGGCCCAATGAGCACACCTGCGAGAAGGCCAGTGAATAATATCAATGACTTCATAAAGTCTGATGGCACATAATGCTGCATAAATTCCAAATTCGCGATAATGGACGTCCAAAGCCCCAGACCGGCAATAAATTCGCCACAGAGCACAATCCATACGTTACGATTGCTCCACAAATGAATGTCCCTCCGATGATCATATGTCATAATTAATAGTCCAAGCATATCAGTTGGAAAAAGAAGGGGCAATAAGGGTGCAAAAAAAGCCGTCTGGCAACGCCAAACAGCTTCTTAGATTTCCCCGTCCACATCTTTCTAAAGTTCCGTATTTCCTTTATACAGCGCTTGATTGCAGCATTGTGTTCGCTGCGCACTCATCCTTGCGTTCACAACGTTCACCGCAGATGCGCCCTTTGCCTCGCGGCACGCACATCGGTGTACCAAACAGCGGATCATCGCATACGATGCATTCCATGCAGAATACGTCCCTCACCATGTCGACCGTCAGCACATCTTCTGGAGCTCCCTGTGAATGAATGCCCTTATTGCGCACAGCTATAATATGATCCGCATACCGGCAAGCCAAGTTCAAATCATGAAGAACCATCACGATGGTACGGCCCTCATTCCGGTTCAAATCATACAATAAATCCAGTATCTCGATCTGATGGCTCAAGTCCAAATACGTTGTCGGCTCATCGAGCAGAACGATATCCGTATTCTGCGCAAGCGTCATGGCGATCCACGCCCGTTGTCGTTGACCGCCGGACAAGGCATCTACTGGCCGATCAGCCAATTCCTCAAGGCCTGTCACCTTGAGCGCATGGCGTACAAGCCGCTCATCCTCTTCCGACCACTGCTTCAGCCAGGTCTGGTATGGATAACGTCCTTGCTTCACAAGCTGATGAACCGTCAACCCTTCTGGCGCTGTTGGACCCTGAGGCAAGATCGCCATCTTACGCGCAACTTCCCTCGTTCTGGAACGATGAATATCTTTACCATCCAGCAGAACCGTACCAAGCGTAGGCTTCAGCAAGCGGGCAAGGGAGCGAAGCAGCGTCGACTTGCCGCATCCGTTGCTGCCAATCAGCACCGTAATCTTGCCTTCAGGTATACTAACCGTTAAATCTTCTATAATAGAGGTTTCCCCGTACGATAACGTAAGAGAGCGTGTGTTCAATACAGACATGATCGTTCCTCCCGCATTCCATAGATAATGAAAATCGTTCTCAAAAGGAGTTCTACCTAATCATGCCACAAACCACACATAGAGTCAATCTATTCCAACTACCACTGTAGTCCACTTAGGCCTACAGCAGTGGTGAGAATAGACGTGCGGCCGATTCAAGAAAGCGCGTGAACACTTTTTTGCGTGCGAACTGTTCTTCTACGATCGGTGCGGCCGACTGTAGATCAAGCTCGAACTCCTCTACGAGCTGCTGAACACTCTCTGTACGCATCAGCAGTGCATTCACTTCGAAGTTCAAGTGGAAGCTGCGCATATCCATATTGGCCGTTCCGATCGTCGCCATCTTTCCGTCCACAATAATGAGCTTCGAGTGCAGGAAGCCCTTCTCATATTCATAGATGCGAACCCCCGCCTCCATGAGTCCCGGGAAATAGGAGTGCGATGCCAGGAACGGCAGCCACTTATCCGGCTTAGCCGGGAACAACAGCTTCACATCCACACCAGACAACGCTGCTACACGCAAGGCTGTAAAGATATCCTCATCCGGAATAAAGTAAGGCGTTGCGATCCAGATTGATTTCTTGGCCGAAGTCAGCATCGAGAAGAATACATTTTTCATCGTTTTGAATTCTTGATCGGGGCCGCTTGCGATCATCTGGACCGCGCCTGAGGCCGACTCCGTAGGCTGTGGAGTCAAGTATTCTGGATCGTACAACTTGCATCCTGTCGTATGGCACCAATCTTGTAGGAAAATGATCTGCATCGTCTTCACCGCTTCGCCTCGGACGATCATATGAGTATCGCGCCAGAAGCCATACGTCTTGCTGCGGCTTAAATACTCATCTCCTACATTCAATCCGCCGATAAAAGCGACGTTGCCGTCCACGACAACAATTTTGCGATGGTTCCGGTAATTCACCCGATTCGAGAACAGCGGGAATTTCACAGCACCAAACACCGCCACCTCGACCCCGGCATTGCGCAAATCCGCCAAGAATGTCTTCGGCAGATGCATGCTTCCTACCGCATCCACCATAAAGCGAACCTTAACCCCAGCAGTTGCCTTATCAATCAGTATTCGCTTAAGCGATCGTCCGATGTCGTCATCTCGATAGATATAATACTCCATATGAATATGATGCTGCGCCTGGTTCAATTCCGTAATGAGCGCAGAGAACGTCTCTTCCCCATTGTTCAAAATCCGCGTATCGGAGCCGAAGGATATCGGGCTCTTACTAAGTCGGCTCGTCAGTCGCAGAAGCTGGCGCTCATCAGGATTGAAGGTAGCGAATACCTGCTCCCTTCGTGTCAGCGATTCATTATCAATGAAGGCATACCCCTGCCGATCCTGGACAGCCTTGCGGGCATAACGGCGCCGCTTGCGATAATTTTGACCAAATAGCATATAGAAAATAAATCCGACTACAGGAACGAGTGCCAGCACCAGAATCCATGCAACCGTGCTGGAAGGATGCCGATTTTCCATAAAAATAATAACGGCAAGCGTGATGACCGCGAGTGTCGTCATAATACTTAAGGATGTAGCGATGGTATGCCCGAACGTATCGTTTATGTATAGACCTAGCGTCATCAATAAGATCAGAAACAAACCTACCTGCAATGCTCTCCTCATCCGCATGCTCCCCCATCTCTAAATATCTGTATCTAACATGCTTCTATCCTTATACAGCATCCTACTATATAATCCTGCAATATGTCTTAATCAAGAGGTGAAGGAAGAACAATCCATATTGAATTACTATACCCGAATTCTCCGCTTTCAAATATGTCATTGACAACGATTTCAACCGTGTGACATAATTTCGTCGAACGAACGATAGGTAGTTATGGAACAGCGAAGAATGGAGGGTTTCCCTTTGACTGCCAACCGCATTCAACTTATCGCTCTATCCCATTTTGCCAAATATGGCTATGCCGGGACTTCCTTGTCCAAAGTTGCCGAGGAAGTCGGTATCAAGAAGCCATCTATTTATGCGCATTATAAGAGCAAGGAAGATCTGTTTTTGCACGTGCTGCAATCTGTATTTGTCGATGAGTTAAACTGGATCACGGACTTTTTCCACAAGCATGAGCATTTGCCGCTCTACGATCAGTTGAAGCTGCTGCTTGACTCCTACCGTCACCGGTACAGCCAGTATGATGTGCTCAAATTTATGCTGCGGGTCGCCTTCTTCCCGCCTCCATCGCTTCAAGAGCCTGTCCTTGAACGCATGCACTCCTTCATCGAGCGGCTGGAGAAGGGGCTCATCCCCCGCATGGCACAGGCGCTGCGCTCACAAGAAATTCACGGTGTTCATCCCGAGCAGGCAGCCAAGGCATTCATCTCGATATTGGACGGGCTGTTCGTACAGCTTCTGTACGGAGGCGTAAGCCGATTCGAGAGCAATCTTGAAGCCGCTTGGACGATCTATTGGCGCGGCATTACGTGCAAGTCCGTATAGAGAAGAAGGGACCTTTGTGTGGAAAGGTCCCTTGTCATATGCATAGATCTCGATTTCGTTCTATCTTACTGCATCAATATCGATACAGAATGTGCAACTATGCGATCTTCATCTGTTCTGCCCATGCGGCTTCTTTAGCGATGAACTCTCTTAGCAGCATTCCAATTGCCTTATAAATTGGATGTTCAGCATGCTGTGCCAAGTCCTCTGCGAAGCGTGGCGCCCAGCTCTTCAGATGATCCAACACGAATTCGCGCTGGCCATTCATATAGCGCTCATAACGCTCTTTCGAGGCCACATTGTTCATCATCTTCTCGATGAGAACAGCCATGAATTCCAATTCTATGGAAATATGGTCGTCAGGCTCTCCGTTCATCTTCTTGAAATACAAACTGAATTCAGCATACATTTGCCGCACATCATGAGCGTATGACTTAGGCAACATTTGCTCGCTCGCACGATACATGGTCTCGCAAGGCGCTACAGGCAGCTGGCCTGAAGAGCCGAACAAGCGCAAATACTCGTCTCGCAGCGAGGAGTATACGGCGTACATTTCGTTAATCGACATGTTCGTGAGCATACTGCACAGCTTCTGGGCTCCTTCGGAACTGGATGACAACAACTTAAGCTCCTGCCCGTTCCGCCATGCCATGATGACATCTAGTGTTGGAACTTCTCCCAGGAAATCAGCCAGCAATTGATAAGCTGCCTTGCGCGTCTCCATTCGCTCCACGGTATCACCACTCCACTGTTCCAGCTGTTCTGCCGTTAACAACATCGTCCGTCCCCTCCATATGATGATTTCCAGCTTCCATCCATATTGTCCCATAACCGGACGATCAATTGCTGTGACGAATTGTGAACAACATGGCTGCTGAAAGCGTTATATGTGACACTTATGTGAATTCGAACTCAATTGCCCGGTAAATTGATACGATTCAACTGCATACATACTTTGTTCGTAAAACCGATTTATTTAGATACTAAAATACTGGTAAATTTTATTGTAACAAACGTCATAGCCAAGAGACAGTTCCAATTGTTGCCTCACTTTACAGTTGATCTTCACATTTTCAAGGGAAGAAATCAGAGGAGAAACCATGAAAAAAACACTTAATAAAGGCTTTCTATTTGATCTTATTGTCGTAGCCTCCCTAGCATTGATTATCATCATTATTTTCCTACTGGGAACAGGTAAAGAAAGGGAGACTCGCAGCCTGATTTCGAAGCTGGAAAATATAAAGCCAAAAACGACGATCGATTTGTCACAGAACGGTTATCAAATTATTGAAGGAAAAATGACAGCTGCGGCTCCAACAGGAGATTCCGATTACGTTCAGCCTGCATTTGCACTGCTGCAAAGAGAAACTTACGTCCCCAACAAAAGGAAAGACTATCCTAGTACTCCCGATGAGATTAACAACTGGCTCGCAAAAGATGCAGCTGTAGCTGGATACCCGATTCGTTCTAATGAATGGCTGTTGCTGACCGGACATCTTATATTAACACCATCGATGGTATATGGAGCGGAGATTCAGGAAGAAATATACCTGATATGCAATGACGGAATTTTTTCAAAAGAAAATAGATGTGCCTATCGAGGCATTCGGCCTGGCAGAAGCTCAATTATTGCCGTCCACGTGCAAGAGGGACAGCTCGTCCCGCTCAAGGAGAACAAAACCATTCTCGTCTCTACCGATCAAGCTACCCTGCTAGCACAGCTAGAGGAGGATGCTAATCAAACTCTTTCGTGGTATCTGGGAGTAGGTGCTTACGTAGGAATTTTCCTCTTTGCCATTGGCAAGCATATCCTTTCGCCAAATAAGGAGGATTAAGAGAGATCAGGGCCATACTGCGAAGAATCAGAACTTCGCTACGCAGCTGCATTTCAACCAAGCATCATGTTAGACATACGTATGGTACACAAAGGAGTACATATGATGAATGCGAGTCCTATAGCATACAAAAAAGCAAATCATGCGCTCAATATATACGCCACCCAGATCGACTGCGGGCCTGTGCGCTATCGTGTCCATTACTGGGGCTTCATGCCCCAACATTACCATAACACGCTGCATCGACATTCTTTTTTTGAAATGTGCTACGTCATGGAAGGGAGCGGAGAATATATCGACGATGGCAAGCATTATCCGCTATCCTCAGGAACCTCCTTCTGTTCCCGACCTGGCATCTGGCATCAGATTCGCAGTGACGAGGGTCTTGCGCTATGTTACGTCGCCTTCGACATCATCGAATCAGATTCGGCAGATGCTTACGCTCGTGCCTATCAAGTACTGGCGCAAGATGCCGTCCCTGTTATTCCTTCAGCAGAGAAGTCAGCAACAGCAGCGCTGTGGGGCGCCTTGCTGTACATGTTCGATAACGCGAATGGGCAGGGACAAGCCGCTTACCCGATTGCGGTACTGCAATCGACAGCTGGGGCACTGCTGTATTCGATGCTGCCGCTATTCGCGCCGCATACCTACCAGCTCCCGGAAGTGTCCATAGGCGCCGCGAACATGTCTATCGGCACGAATGATCTGTTCCGCAGAGCCTGTCTGTACTTAGCGGATAACCTTAGTGAACCGCTGTCGCTTGAGATCGTGGCACAGCATTTGCACATTTCTCCCCGTCATCTATCCCGACTGTTCATGCAGCATGGCGGTCAGACGTTCGTCCATTATGTACAAGAACGGCGCATCCAATTGGCGAAGGAGCTTCTACTCGATACTGATGCAGCCATTAAGCATATCGCTGAGCAGTGTGGCTTCGAGTCGGTGCATTATTTTACAAGAGTATTCACTCAGCTCCTCGGAGTATCTCCTGCACGTTACCGTCGCCGTGATCTCCATCGCGCTCGTCCCGATACAGATCCGAGTCAACGTCCGAACGCATAATGATGTCCGTATTTTACAAAAACAAAGCCAACCAGTCCAAATACAACCTTCCCACCATTCCTTACAATGAGGGCATACAGGAGAGAAGACAGGGGTACACAATCTCTGCTCTTCGCTGCCATGTCACTGACCTTCTGAAGCCGGAATGGAGCGGAAGGTTTCTTTCATTACTTGTTACCTAGCTGAAATGGAATTGGAGGCCTTACATGATGAACATCGAACAGCATATCGCACGTGCGGTAACCCCCTCCCCGAAGCGGACTTGGACCATTTATGCGATACACCACTCCCATACGGACATTGGATATACAGAACGCCAGGAGAAGATCGAGCGCTATCACGTCGAATTTATTCGACAGGCGCTGAACATTGTACAGCAAGCATCGAACGGAATGAAGCCGGAATGGAGGGGATTCCGCTGGACTTGCGAGACATTCTGGGCAGTGGAACGGTTCTTGGAGCAAGCTTCGGAGAAGGAGCGCGAGCAATTCGCGGAGGCTGTGCGCAGCGGCAGCATCGAGCTGTCCGGTACGTATTTGAATATGACGGAGCTGCCGGACTATTCCTTATTGCATAGCATTCATCGTAAAGCACAGACATACGCAGAGTCGATCGGGCAACATGTGGACTCAGCGATGACTGCTGACATTAACGGTTATGGATGGGGGTATGCCCAGAGCCTCCTCGACAATGGCATCAAGCATTTATTCAGCTGCATCCACACCCACCACGGCATGTTCGCACTTGGCCGCAAGCAGATGCCCTTCTGGTGGCAGGCGCCGAATGGCGAGAGATTGCTCGTCTGGAACGGAGAGCACTACATGTTCGGCAATGAGCTTGGCTTATGTCCCGGTGCACTCGGCAAGTATATGATCCAAGACGAGTTCGATAACCAATTAATCGATGCGCATCATGACGAGATTGCCCGCATCCGTATGCACCGTTATGTATGCCGGCTTGAGGAAGAAGGATATCCCTATGACTTTGTGCCGGTCATGCTGTCTGGTCTAGGCACAGACAATGCTGCACCCAACGGCCGGATTATGGAATTCATTCGTAATTGGAACGCTCAATACGGCGATTCGATACGCATCGAGATGACGACGCTTCATGATTTCTTTGCTAGATTGAAGCAGGAAGATGTAGACCAGTTACCGGTCTATACAGGAGATTGGCCGGATTGGTGGTCTGACGGCGTCAGCTCAACTGCCATGCATACACAGCTGTTCCGTGACGCACAGCGCACACTGCGCAAGGTGAAGCGCCTCGATCCTAAGGCTAGCATCGTGGACATCTCGAAGCTGAATCAAGTCGAGCAAGCACTTGTCATGTATGCGGAACATACATGGGGCTACCACTCCTCCATCTATGAGCCATGGCACCCGAACGTACAGCTGCTCGAAGTACGCAAGCAGGCCTATGCAGCCGAGGCCAGCCGCCTTGCGCACCAAGCGCTGGATCAGGTGCTGTTCGCGCAAGGTGCTGCACCTCTATATCCTGAGCGTCCATTCCGCTATCGCATTGTGAACACGGAGCATGCACCCGCTGCCAAGCTTGTCACCCTATCCTTAGACGGATGGGAGCCTGCTCTATTCGAAGGTGGATTGGAAGTCGTACATGAAGGAACCAGGAATGTGCTTCCGCACCAGTCCCCTCACCCACAGTCCGTTGTCGTTCAAGTCACGCTCGGTCCAGGTGAAGAGTGCTTCCTGAACCTTCGTAAGGCACCAGCTCGCCCTACAAATCTGACAACATCCAATACCCGCCTGATGGGAAGTGATCGAGTCTATGATATGGAGGACTTGCATGCAGAAGAGTCTGCACATGATCCTATTCGTATTGCTCAGCATTCGATTGAATCACCCTATGTACGGATTGAATGGAAGGAAAACGAGGGCATTATCTCTTGGATCGATAAACAAACGGGATGCGAAATGCTGGCAGCCAATCGCGAGCACGGTGCATTCACACCCATTTACGAGGTCACTCCGGCTGCTGATTCAAGCGATCAGAGCCAAGTCTGGGCTGTTCGCAGCCGGATGGGACGCAATCGAAAGGGTATAAACGTAGAGCGAAGCACCGGTCGCCTCGTCCGTGCACGTCCAATCGAGAATGGTCCGTTATATGCGACAATAGAGCTGACTTACGTGATCGAAGGAATGAGCTATTACGCACTATTCCTGAAGGTACATGCTGCATCGAATCGGGTCGAGATATCTGTTCGGCTTCACAAAGACAGCGTATGGCTTCCCGAGAACGTATATGTCGCACTGCCGTTCACGACTGGCGAACATCACAAAGATACCTTGTATGTAGAGAAAGCAGGAGCCATCGTACGTCCATGGATCGATCAGCTGCCAGGCACGTGCCTGGATTATACGTGCATTCAAGAAGGTCTTGCATGGTGCAATCATACGCATGCATCGCATCCTAATTCAGCTGATCCTAGCGATAAACCTCCAGTGACAGACTATACAGGTTCACAGTCCGAAGAGCTTACACTGCTTCTCGCTATGCCCGATACACCGCTGCTGCAACTGGGATCGCTTGAGCATGGCCGCAGACTTGTTCATACCCAGCAGTCGCTGGACGCTAAGCCGTCTACCTATGCTTGGTTAATGACGAACTATTGGGAAACGAATTTCAAAGCCACACTCGGAGGTTTCTACGAATTCTGTTATGCTGTGGAATTGCGTCATGATATAAGCGCAGCGCAATTGTCCAATGAAATTTCCACGCTTGCCACATCGTTTACTGTCGCTCGCATGAGTTAAGGCTGCCGTATCTTTCAAAGTGCAGTATCATCCGCCCCCTGATGTCCACTCCCATCAAGGCATCAGGGGATTTACCCTTCATTAGCGATCACACACAACCTTGTCTCCTTAATAAAAAAAGACCCAAACGGGCTCCATTCTCTCCCATTCAGGCCTTCTTGGCATATTGTAAACTTACTCATGTACACGCTGATGCTGCAATTCAAATACACACTGTACGGGTACTATGAATGTACGAGTACGT
>NZ_MAIS01000332.1:0-361 GCF_001680695.1 Paenibacillus sp. KS1
TATAACCGTATTTAATATCGGTTTCAAACAGTTTATTGGAATTCGTTATTGTTCGATTTGACGCGATTTTTTTCGGAAATCGAACTCGTTTCTGACGTTGTGGCTTTAGGATATCTAGTTCCTTGCAAAGTCGATAAACTTTCTTCTTGTTTATACGAAGCTTGTACTGCTCACGCAATGCCACCGTCAGTTTACGGTAACCATAACCAGCCCCATCGCTAGCAATAAGCTCCATAATCCATTCTTTTAATTTGTTCATCAGATATTGTGCAGCCATTTGTAAGCTGGGAGAATCCAGGTGTTGGGCCTCCCTCACTCACTAATTTGCTGTGTAATTGTGCTTTCTTATGATAGTAATAAC
>NZ_MAIS01000237.1:0-1238 GCF_001680695.1 Paenibacillus sp. KS1
ACTGTAGAAATCCAGCGCCTTCGATAAATTTCTATCTTACGTGATCTTGCTCACTATACATCATCCTTCTACTAATGTTTCTTGACATGGAAAAAGCTTACTTCCACTAATATTGATAGAGTAAGCTTTTTAAAGTGTATCAAGTTGTCAAGTTATTTAGTGTCTAGTATATTGAGCGGATTGTACGATACTGTTATTGACTTTCAAGTGATTTTTAATATATTTTGTCACATACTTCAAAAGGCCTAAAGCCAATCAAAAATCAAATACATGACAATTCGCTTTATATTACATATAAAACTCTTCTACCGAAATCACTTCAATTGAATTACAATGAAAATCAATAAATTGAAATCCATCATTTTCACCATACCCACTATCATCATGTACATGGTAGCGCTGGTTACTTACCAAACCCTGTTCCTTCATATCATGAACTATTAAGTCACCTGACAGAGGGAAAGTTGTTGCTTTTCGTATCGTTAAATCTTCAACATCATGATATCTAATCATTATTTTGAATGGCTCCTTTGTCTTTAATAGGGTAACATGAAAAATAAGATCCAGTGTCCCGATATAATTACCCTCAAAATCATCTTCAACATTGTATTCTATTTTTACAATTCGCTCATATACCCACGAATCGTTAAGTGTATTAGTTATCATCTCAATATTTTTGATATACACTGATTTTATCGCTCCTTAATCAATAAAAATTATTTCATTTGTCTTACGATCCACTTGACTTTTCCTCATTCTCCCCGTCGAAGAATCTCGCATATACACAATTTTTTCTTTGATGTTTTTCCCTGCATCTTGATAAATGTACTCATGCAAGTGCGGTGGATTGGGATGATGTTTTGCATTACCATGATCACTATAATCCACCCTATACTTTTGCTTTCCTGCATGATCATAAATGACTCTAGACTTTTCTACTTGTCCACTCGAACCTAAACGACTAAAATCAATTCTATCTCCTGGGGTTCCTTGCATTGGAGCATAGTTATTTTTATAGTACTCGTCAGGTAAAAAGGGCTCCGTAGCAAAGTCATCAGCTTTTCGAGTCCCCTCATCACTTGCCTTCTTGCTTCTGCCCGACGCGGATCCCGACGCTGAATTCTCCGGTTCGGTGCCCGAATAGTATTTCCGCACCTCAATCTGATTCTTCGTCGGTTCTAGAGGCTTCTACGTAGACGATTTATAGCTCACATTTGGTCCATCGTACGCCAGCTTAT
>NZ_MAIS01000010.1:0-97857 GCF_001680695.1 Paenibacillus sp. KS1
AAAGCGGACTTTTTGAACAACCTCTATAAGGGGATGAGAATAGTCTGACGTTTTCTTTTGGGAATGTTCAGAGTATAATAGTTTTTAGACTCTAGTCTTAGTACCTGGTATTAGATAACTGACCACTGTTCATGACTTGTGTGCAGGATAGCTATGAAGCTGCTCTGTACAAGGGTCGAAGAACGGATTTTGCGATAATAAAGGAGGATGACTCCATGACACCAGATATGACGACTCGTCAGCAGACGAGACATGAAGAGCTTGGCCTAACCCATAAGCAGGCACAGGAAATGTACCGCATGATGCTTCTTGCACGCATGTACGATGAACGTGCGTTGCTGCTGCAGCGTGCCGGTAAAATCAACTTTCACGTATCAGGCATAGGCCAAGAAGCAGCGCAAATTGGCGCGGCTTTTGCGCTCGATCATCAGAAAGATTACTTCCTGCCTTATTACCGAGATTATGGATTTGTCATGTCGGTTGGTATGACCGTACGTGAACTAATGCTCGCCTTGTTCGGCAAAGCGGGCGATCCGAACAGCGGTGGGCGCCAAATGCCAGGTCATTTCGGCTGCAAGCGGTTGCGTATCGTAACCGGCTCTAGTCCGGTAACGACACAGGTTCCACATGCGGTAGGCATAGCTCTGGCAGCGAAGATGCGCAATGAAGATTCTGTATCATTTGTGACGCTTGGAGAAGGTTCCAGCAACCAGGGAGATTTCCATGAGGGCTGCAACTTCGCAGGAGTTCATAAGCTGCCAACCATCATTATGGTAGAGAACAATCAATATGCCATCTCTGTTCCAATTGCGAAGCAAATCGCAGGTCGCGTATGTGATCGGGCTTTGGGTTATGGCTTCCCAGGGGTTCAGGTTGATGGCTGTGATGTGTTAGAAGTATACCGAGTTATGAAGGAAGCGCGTGAACGTGCTGTCCGAGGTGAGGGGCCTACGTTGGTAGAAGCAGTCATGTATCGCTTGTCTCCCCATTCAACTGCGGATAATGACATGGTATATCGTACGAAGGAAGAAGTGGAGGAGCACCGGAATAAGGATGGTCTTCCTCGATTCAAGGCCTACCTGATTGAATGCGGCATCTGGTCTGAAGATGAAGATGCTGCTCTGCGCGCTGAACTGAAAGCTGTGCTCGATGACGCAACCGCATATGGTGAACAGGCACCGTTCCCGCAAGGGGAAGAAGCACTGAAGTATGTCTACGCGGAGGAGGGTCAGGGAACATGGCAGTAATAGAGTATATTGACGCAATTCGACTTGCAATGAAGGAAGAGATGGAACGAGACAGCAATGTATTCGTGCTCGGTGAGGATGTCGGGGTCAAAGGTGGCGTCTTCACAACAACCAAGGGGCTGTATGAACAATTTGGCGAAGCTAGATCGTTAGATACCCCGCTTGCAGAGTCGGCCATTGCCGGCGTTGCAATTGGAGCTGCAATGGTAGGAATGAAGCCAATTGCTGAGATGCAGTATTCGGACTTCATGTTCCCAGCAACGAACCAAATCATTAGTGAGGCCGCTAAGATTAGATATCGTTCAAACAATGACTGGACCTGTCCACTTGTGATACGCGCCCCAATTGGCGGTGGTGTTGCAGGGGGGTTGTACCATTCACAATGCCCGGAATCTGTATTCTTCGGGACACCAGGTCTAAAGATAGTTGCTCCTGCAACGGCATATGATGCCAAGGGCCTGCTGAAGGCGGCAGTTCGTGATCCTGATCCAGTTATCTTCTTCGAGAATAAGAAGTGCTACCGAATGATCTCGGGAGAGGTTCCAGTTGAGGACTACGTAGTACCGATTGGTGAAGCGAATGTAGTTCGCGAAGGAACGGATATAACAGTTATTGCTTACAGTTTGCCAGTCCATTATGCATTGCAAGCTGCGGAAGAATTGGCGAAGGAAGGCATCAGCGCACATGTACTGGACTTGCGTACGATTCAACCGCTTGATCGAACAGCGATACTTGAAGCTGTCTCGAAGACCGGCAAAGTGCTGATTATTCATGAGGATAACAAGACTGGCGGCGTCGGGGCAGAGGTAGCGGCAATCATTGCAGAAGAGCTGCTCTATGATCTCGATGCGCCGATTCAACGTCTGTGCGGACCGGATGTGCCTGCAATGCCTTATAGTCCTCCGATGGAGAAATTCTTCATGCTGAATAAGGACAAAGTGAAGGAAGCGATGCGCCAATTGGCGATCTTCTAATCGAATGGCAGACGGTATGAAGGAGGGAGAGACATGGCACAGCCTATGACGGAACTTCTCTTTCAACCGTACAGAACGGGAGTGTGAAAACGATGTCTTCAAATCAGGGAACAGAAGTATTGATGCCGCAGTTGGCAGAATCCCTTGTACAGGCGACTATCGGCAAATGGCTGAAGCGTCCAGGGGAGACCTTTGATGCGTATGAACCGATTTGTGAAGTGATTACAGATAAGGTAGTAGCTGAATTGCCAGCAACAGAAGCAGGCATTATGCAGGAAATTGTGGCGCATGAAGGCGAAACCGTTGCGGTAGGCGCGGTGATCTGCCGTGTTCAGTCACAAGCTGCTGCATCTGTGCCATCGTCAGCTGCAGGTGCCTCTGAGCAGAATCAGGGCCATACAGCGGACGCCCCACTAAATCAAACGGGGCAGGCAGGGCAGGATATGCGCAATCGGTATTCACCCGCCGTGCAGCGACTTGCGCAGGAGCACGGAATTGATTTGCAGCGAGTAGCTGGTTCTGGATTGGGCGGCCGCATTACACGCAAAGATGTAATGGCTGCAATTGAAGCTGGTGGAGAAACCGTAGTAACGCCATCAAGTGCTGCTACAGTTGGCAATGCACCAGCCTCATCGTCTGGTATAGGAATAGCTGGTGGAGCAAGTGCAGCCCCGCAATCAAGTGCGGTGCAGCATGCAAGCGGGCATGTGCGCAACACCGGACTTCATCTTACAGAGACGCCGCGTATCCCTTCGATTGAAGTAGAAGGAAGAACACAAGCTGGTAATGGAGAGACCTTCATTGACGTCACACCGATTCGGCATACAATCGCAACGCGTATGCGCCAGAGCGTCTCTGAAATTCCGCATGCTTGGACGACAATTGAAGTCGACGTTACGAATCTTGTACAGCTTCGCAACAAGATTAAGGATGAATTCAAGCGCAAGGAAGGCATTAATCTGACTTATTTGGCATTCGTGCTGAAGGCGATCGTCAATGCGATCAAGGATTATCCAATTATGAACTCGGTGTGGGCTGTCGATAAGATTATCGTGAAGCGTGACATTAACTTGTCTTTGGCTGTAGGTACAGAAGATTCTGTATTAACGCCTGTCATTAAGAAGGCTGACCAGAAGAACATTGCGGGGTTGGCACGAGAGATTGATGAGCTGGCACGGAAGACAAGAGAGGGAACTTTGTCTCCGAATGATATGCAGGGTGGGACATTTACCGTGAATAATACGGGGTCGTTCGGCTCCATCCTGTCTTATCCGATCATTAATTATCCGCAGGCTGCCATTCTTACCTTTGAATCGATCGTGAAGAAGCCTGTTGTGATTAATGACATGATTGCCGTCCGCTCGATGGCGAATATGTGTCTGTCGTTGGATCACCGCATATTAGATGGCGTAATTTGCGGTAGATTTTTACAACGCGTGAAAGAAAATCTCGAAAGCTTCTCATTGGACACGAAAGTGTATTAAAATAGAATCAGCACGAATCGACGGAAGAAAGCGTGATGACAATGAATAATGAATGGAATAAAGCGGATAAGGCTCTTCGTGTAACCCATATGGGGCGTGTCGATTATGGCGCAGCATGGGATATGCAGAAGGAACTCGTTCATGCCATTGATGATGGTACGAGAGAAGATACGCTGCTGCTGCTGGAGCACCCCCCTACGTATACAATCGGTTCACAGCGCCACCCGGAGCATTTGCTGCTAAGCAAGGAAGAACTGGAGCGACAAGGAATTGCACTGTACGAGATTGATCGTGGCGGGGATATTACATATCACGGTCCAGGACAGCTGGTTGGTTATCCGTTAGTGCTATTGGATGGGCCACAGCTTGATCTTCACGGGTATTTGCGATCATTGGAAGAAGCGATTATTCAATTTCTTGCGACATTCGGTGTAATCGGAAGCCGCAAGCCAGAGTATACCGGTGTGTGGGTTGGCAATGTTAAGATAGCTGCGATAGGTGTGAAATTCAATAAATGCAGACGCCGTCGTGGCTTCGTAACCAGCCATGGCTTTGCACTCAATGTGAAGAGCGGCATCCAGCATGAAGGGTTCTCAGGCATTATTCCGTGTGGAATTAGCGAGTATGGGGTAACATCACTGGAGGATTGCACAGGTCAAACCTTCACAGTGGAGCAAGTAGGCCAATTGCTGCTGCCTCATCTTGTTCATGTTTTCGGATTCGAAGCGGCCAAGCTTGACACTTCGCTGTTGGTGTAGGAGGCTGCAATAAGTTCAAGCCATGCGATTGCTCGCATGGCTTGTCCCGTAGCTGCTCTGCTTATGTGGTTGCAAGATGAGATGCAGCTAGGTACCCCTAGCATGGATCAGCTTGAAGCACTAGCCATATATAAATGGCTCGACAATCACAAGCACGGTGGATGCGAGCATCGCGGCGAGCATGACATATATAATGATTTTAAACCATCGTTTGGATTGCATAAGAACAGAGAACTCCTTTCATCAATAAGTTCATGAGTTATTCTCTATTGTACCTTAAATAAACGTTTGGAGGAAAGAGATATGGTTCAACAGGAAAGACTTGTAAAGCACTTTATGGAATTGGTTCAAATTGATAGCGAGACGAAAAATGAACGTGCGATCTGTGATGCGTTGAAACAGCAGTTCGAGGCACTTGGCCTCCAAGTAACGGAAGATGATACAACGTCTGCAACGGGACATGGAGCAGGCAACCTGATTGTGAACTGGTCAGCAACAGAAGGTCAAGAGAACGCAAAGCGTTTGTTCTTCACCTCCCATATGGATACTGTTACACCGGGCAATGGCATTAAGCCGCAGCTTGGCGAAGATGGATATATCCGCAGTGACGGTACCACGATTCTTGGATCAGACGACAAGGCAGGCCTTGCTGCTATGTTCGAAGCGATCCGACTCATTCAAGAATCGAATACACCACACGGTTCGATCCAGTTTATCATTACAGTAGGTGAGGAATCCGGCCTTGTAGGTGCTCGTGCAATGGACAGCAGCCACTTGCAGGCTGACTTCGGTTATGCGCTGGACTCAAATGGTGAGATTGGAGCAATTGCAGTTGCGGCTCCTACGCAAGCGAAAATTACAATGGAAGTGTTCGGTAAGTCCGCGCATGCAGGCGTGAATCCGGAAGATGGCATCAGTGCAATTCAAGTTGCCAGCAAAGCGATCTCCCGTATGCCGCTTGGACGCGTTGACCACGAAACGACTGCGAACATCGGCAAATTCGAAGGCGGTGGAGCGACGAACATTGTATGCGACTATGTGAAGCTGCATGCGGAAGCGCGCAGTATCGTACAGCATAAGGTTGAAGCTCAAGTGAAGGCAATGAAGGAAGCGCTCGAGAGTGCTGCAGAGGAATGTGGAGCAAGAGCCGAGTTCCACAGTGACATCGTGTACCCTGCATTCCAATTCACAGAGAAAGATGAAGTTGTGCAGCTCGCGAAGCGTGCTATTGAGAGTATTGGCGCAACGACGCGCTTGTTCCATTCAGGCGGCGGCAGTGATGCAAATATCTTCAACGGCATGGGTGTACCTACCGTTAACTTGGCAGTAGGATACTTGGACATCCATACGACGAAGGAGCGTATTCACGTATCCGACTTGGTGAAGACGAGTGAATTGGTAGTCGCGATTATTCAACAAGCTGTACAAGCATAGCATGCAATAAACATGTAGCTTGCTCTTGGATGATTATTGCAGGAAATGAATGAAATGATTATCATACTCAGCAGTTGTGCTGCATAGGATAAGCCCTTGTTCGATACCATTCATGAACAAGGGCTTAATTGTTTTGAAACGGTTCGATTGTGCATAAGATGCAGGGGGATTAAACATGGTAAGGACTGAACAGCGGAAGCCGCCAAGAGGTAAGCTATTTGCTGGATAATTTGCGGGTGGCGGGTTGGTTGTCCAATATCTGAGACAGTGGAGTGTTTCCGCCATGGCGCATCATGAGACGACGCAGTTCGACGATTACTTCTTGCTTCTTGCCAACTAACAGCATTTCCTGTGCTTGATATATGCGTTGCATCCATTCATCACTCCCGGATCGAATCGGACAAGCCGTAATGATATAATGGGTATGTTCAGCGGAACGGAAATATGTACATAAAGGAGCACGAATATATGAATGAACAACGAGGTTCTGAACGCGCAAGCAATCCTTTAGAAGAAGTTACAATAGAGACGAAGCCTATTTTTGATGGGAAGATCATTAAGCTTCAGGTAGATACGGTTACGCTCCCTAACGGTTCGACTGCAACAAGGGAGATTGTCCGTCATCCAGGGGCTGTTGCGGTATTAGCGATCAAAGAGGATAAAATGCTTGTTGTTGAACAGTATCGCAAGCCTCTTGGGCGCAATCAGGTTGAGATTCCAGCAGGCAAGCTTGATCCGGGTGAAGAGCCAATCGTAGCTGCAATGCGTGAGCTTGCGGAGGAGACAGGCTATCGTACAGATCATCTCATTCCATTAGGCTCATTCTATACATCGCCTGGTTTTGCGGATGAAATCATTCATTTGTATGCAGCAGATCAATTGATAGCCGGCGAAGCGCATACGGACGAAGATGAATTTTTGGAAGTAGATGCGATGACGCTAGAGGAAGCATTTGCTGCGATGCGCGCAGGGCGAATTAGCGATGCGAAGACTATCAATGCGATGTATGCATGGCAAATTTACAAACTAACAGGAAAGTGGCCGGTATAACCGAATGGAGAATGCAGCAAGAAGTGGACAGCATGAAGAGTTGCATACCATGTATGGTGACTTCCATATTCATATAGGCAGTACCTCGGAAGGACAGCCTGTGAAAATCAGCGCGAGCCGCAACTTGACCTTCGAGGCAATAGCACATGAAGCTTCCGAACACAAAGGGGTTCATCTGATTGGCATCATTGATGCGCATGCGCCGGGTGTACTGCGGGATATCGCAACGCTTCTTGATAAAGGCGAGATGGAGGAACTTCAGGATGGCGGTATCCGGTATAAGAACACCACGATATTTCTAGGAACCGAGCTCGAAATTCGTGAAGAAGGATATGGCATTGCACATGTGCTGTGTTATTTGCCGAATATCCATGCAATGGAACGATTCTCGAATTGGCTATCCCCTCATGTCACCAACATGAGTTTATCGTCCCAGCGTGTGTACTTGCCAGGGCGAGCACTGCAGGAAGAAACTGCGGCATATGGCGGATTGTTCGTTCCTGCGCATGTGTTCACACCTTTTAAAAGCATATATGGGAACTGTGCTGACAGAATGGCAGATGTGCTCGATCTGGAGATTATAGATGCTGTGGAGTTGGGATTAAGTGCTGATACGGAAATGGCGGGATGTATCTCTGAGTTGGATCGATTTACATTGCTGACGAATTCAGATGCACATTCACTAAGTAAAATTGCAAGGGAGTACAATGCACTTGCCATGGCTTCACCAACATTCAAGGAGTGGGCAATGGCCTTGCGTAGGGAAGCTGGACGCGGGGTTACAGCCAATTATGGTCTTAATCCGCGGCTTGGTAAATATCATCGCACTTCTTGTGCGAAATGTGGCCACGTTGTAGACAGTACTGCTTCCGTAGAAATCACAGATACCCACGCGAATCAGGTACAGCCAAGATGTCCAGAATGTGGTTCAACGAAGTTCATCCGTGGTGTATCTGAGCGGATACGTTCTATCGCAGATCGCGAACAATCGGAGATTCCAGCTCATCGCCCACCATATTGCATGCAGATTCCGCTTGAATTCATCCCTGGTGTAGGGAAGCGAACGCTTGCCAAGCTGCTGGAGCATTTCGGAACGGAGATGAACGTACTGCACCATGCAACGGAGGAGGAACTCAAGCAAGTGGTTGGACAAGCTACAGCAGAACTTATTGTGCTCGCTAGGAGCGTACAGCTGTCTCTACAAAGTGGCGGCGGAGGCACATACGGCAAAGTAATCACAGGAGAATAGTTCGAATCATAAAGGGACGAGCATGAGCATAAGCTGGATGGACGAGGTATTCGTCGCTTCAACTTATTCGAAAGGGGCATCATCCATGAAGCCTATTGCTCACTCTTTTCGCTCTCAGCTCCATTTATATATTTTCGTGTCCGTTCTCTTCCTCGTCGGCGTTGTGTTTGGTTCCTTGCTCGTGAATGCACTGACATTGGAACAACAGCAGGATATCGGGAACCATGTGAGTCAGTTTGTGTCCACAATGGGACAAGAGCCTGCTGCTTCTAATCAGGTGGGGAATAGTGGAGAGACGTTTTTGAACTCGACGATGTTCTACGTCAAATGGATTGCATTAATTGCATTGCTTGGCATATCTATAATCGGATTTCCGCTTGTGCTTGCACTTGTATTTGCGAAGGGTGTGTTTATCGGATTCTCGGTGGGGACACTCATCAGTCAGTATGCATGGAAAGGCGTATTATTCGCATTAGTATCAGTCGCCCCGCATAATATTATTGCGATTCCTTTTCTGATGATTGCAAGCGTTGCGTCTATGGTATTTGCCATGCATATTCTGAAAAATCGTTTGTTCGTTCCTAGGATGCAATCCTTGCGTGATCCTCTGCAGCGCTTCATGACACTGCAATCTGTATCCTTAGTAGGAATGGCAGGAGTTGCAGCTGTCGCAACTTGGGTGTCACCTCTTCTAATGAGATGGGTTGTTCCAATATTGACAATGTGATCAAGAATAGACAGCACCAAGAATATTGACTTTGTGCAATTCATTTGACACTGCTTGTGTTCTCCCCCTATAATATATAGAAGTGATACAAATGAAACGTGGATGGCAGGCAAGGGGGGAGACCATTGGAAGCGCGGATTGAGAAGATTAAGCAGCAACTTCAATCCCAAGGGTACAAGCTGACACCACAGCGCGAGGCAACCGTGCGCGTCCTGCTCGAGAATGAAGAAGATCATCTTAGTGCTGAGGACGTATTCATGCTCGTGAAAGAGAAAGCGCCTGAAATCGGTCTTGCCACCGTATATCGTACATTGGAACTGTTAAGTGAGCTGCATGTCGTGGAGAAGATGAACTTCGGCGACGGCGTTGCACGATATGATTTGCGCGGTGATACGAATAAGCACCATCATCACCATTTGATATGTGTCCAATGCGGCTCTATGCAAGAAATCCGTGAGGACTGGCTTGGGCCATTGGAAGAGCGCTTGGAGCGAGAATTTCAATTTTCTGTCGTAGATCATCGTTTGGATTTCCAAGGCATTTGTAAGAATTGCCGGGAGAAGCAAGCAGAAGAGCAGGCGGAGTAACCGCAAGCATCCAACAGGGAATTGAAATGGCGCTACGCTATGACAGCAGGTCGATAGCAGCGAATGAAGATGGATATGATGAGGAAGCCTCGGCAGGACTGCCGAGGCTTTATTGCTTGAGCAATTACATAATTGAAGGATTCGCAGATACCCTTCTTCTTCGCTGCACTTGCCGTTTGCGATGAGCGGCAGAGGTGCTTTTGGCGCCGATGGAGGAATGCCGCGGGACAACAGCTTGAGAATGACGGGCGGTACGTTGACGATTGCGGCGACGAATTACCAGCACCTTTGACCTGTGTTTGTGTCGGGAAGCGGCTGCAGCCTGAATAGGGATGGCTGGAGTCGAATGCGCTGATTCGAGACCCTCGCTGGCTTCTGCTTCTTGCTGAGTGGCAATAGAGAGTGAAGAGAAGGCGCGGTCTGCTTGAATAAGGCCAGATCCTTGTGAATGGCGAGAGTAGCCGTTCAGAGGCCTCGCAGTATCCATGAGCAGCTTGCGAATAAGGGAAGGTTTTACCTTGCGGTTGTGAGCAAGCAGCAATGCAGCTGTACCTGATACATGTGGGGCAGCCATAGATGTTCCTGAATTTGAGATGAATCCTTGTTTATTGCTTGTGGATACAATATCGCTGCCGGGCGCAGCAACATCAATTCCGCGTCCGCGGCTGCTAAATGTTGCAATTCGATTGTTTTTGTCAGTGGCGGCTACTGCGATGACTTCCGGGTAGCTGGCAGGCTGATCGATTTTACCGCTGTTTCTTCCTTCATTTCCAGCTGAGGACACGATCACGATGCCCTTGCGATGAGCACGTTTGACCATAGAGCGCAGCGATGCACTGGCGCCATTCAGTCCTAAGCTCATATTGATGACATCCATGTTATTGCGAATGCACCATTCCAAGCCTTCCACAATATCTGACACATATCCGTCACCAGACTGATCCAGTACCTTTACAGCATACAGAATGACCTCTGGGGCAACGCCATACTGCATACCACTTTTTCCAAGTGCAGCAACAATCCCGGCTACATGTGTTCCATGGCCGTTATCGTCTCTATAGGAACCTCCCTTGCGAATCGTGTTCACACCACCCGCAATATTGAGATCGGGATGAGCTGATATCCCTGTGTCGACTACGGCTACCTTTATGCTCTTCCCCTGGGATGATTTCCATACTTCTGGAGCTTGTATGCGCTTGACGCCCCACGGAATTTGCTTGCTGGAAGTAGGTTCTGCTGTAACAGAATTCAGGATCTGACTAGCAGGATAGTACGATAAGGGATAAATATGTGCCCTTACTCTCGCATCCGTTTCAATTCTGCGGACGCTGGGGTGCTTCCTCAATCGCTGCAAGGCATGATGGTTGCCGTCCATATGACAACACAGCATGTTAGCTGAACCTACTTGTTTTACTGGGGTAATGCCAAATTTTTTGAGTTCGAGTATGCATGCATTGTAGCTTTTTTCGTCTTTTAAAATGATCATTTTCCGTACAGCTTTACGATGAGGACGGCTGCTGACAGCCGCCTTCAACATGCGTGATAAGGTGCGCATGCTTGCTAGCCCTCCAGTTCGAAACGAATTTGTGCAACTTCTTAGACAAGTGGAATGGAATGCCTTGTTGTATCGTATGAGACAAATATAGAACGGTGAAATGTTTTAGCAGCGAATTTCAAAAGGGAATACGGAGAGAACCGCATATCCGAAGGCTTGGCATCATATGTTACAGGAGAGTCGAACTTGCCCAGCGGAAGGGGATGAGCAGTGTGATAGTGCCTTTGCGAGCTCTATTAAGACGAATCAAGTTTATGGCGTTATTCCTCATGATGACCTATGCGGTTGCTTATATTATGGGGGCCGTCAGTGATTGGATTTATCCAGTGGACAAGTACCGCGAGCCACATGGCAAGGCAGTTAAGGTCTTTCGCTGGGAGGATGGCTTGGATAGAGAGCATATGACGTTCACAGAACGATTGCGGTTGTACTATTGGTTGGGCGAGTAGCGAACTGTTCGGACAAGGGAAGGGATTTACACTCGTGTTGTTGAATTATTGTAGAGCAGTTGCTTAGATTTGCAGATGTGAAAGTCGCAAGGTAAGGAGTATAGTACGATGGCAGGCTTAATCGAACAACAGGTGGAAGCATACCGAGATTATTTAATACATGAACGGCGAGTGTCCTCGAATACGCGAGAAGCCTATATGCGTGATATACAGATGTTCATCGCATCAGTCGCCGACAATGTGAGCATGGTGGACGACATTCGTACGTATCATGTGAATCATTATATGTATCAATTGAAGCGGGATGGACGTGCGGCCTCGAGTATTGCACGCATTGCGGCCTCACTGCGATCCTTTTTCCATTTCTGTATCCGTGAAGGGAATTTGAAGCTGGATCCATCCTATGAAGTAGAGCGCCCGAAGGCATCTTCCAAAGCGCCAGAGATCTTGTCATTGCAAGATACAGAGCGGTTGCTGGCATTACCCAACGAGAGCAATCCGTTAGGGATTCGTGATCGGGCGATGCTGGAGACTTTATATGCGACAGGGGTTCGAGTGTCGGAGCTTATGTCGCTTAATATGGAGGATGTTCAGCCTAAGCTGGGGTTTCTGCGCTGCATGAGCGGCAAGGAGCGTGTTGTGCCTCTCGGACAGGTTGCGGCTGAAGCGTTGGAACGATACTTGAACGATGCACGCCCTCAATTATTATCCTCCTCTTCACAGACTGATGGATTGGAGATTACAGAGCATAATGCGCTCTTTGTCAATGTGCGCGGACAAAGGATGTCACGGCAAGGCTTCTGGAAAATGATCAAAAAATATGCAGAAGAGTTGGAGTTATCCTTTCCCATTACGCCCCATACGCTGCGGCACTCGTTCGCTGTTCATATGTTATCGAATGGCGCGGATGTCCGTGCAGTGCAAGAAATGCTCGGACATGCAGAGCTTGCGACCACACAGCGGTATGTGGAGCATATGAGGAAATCAAGTATGAAGGATGTATATACCTCCGCCCATCCAAGAGCGAAGAAGAAATAGCGGGAGTATGGTTCAAATCTCCTTAACATAATCTAAGACGGAGAAAGAGAAGGAGTGGTAACCATGGATAGAGGGAGCAAGCAATTTGGACGCATTGCAGTTATTGTTCTGGACAGTGTTGGCATTGGGGAACTGCCGGATGCATTGCAATTTGGTGATGCGGGTACACATACCTTGGGACATATCATAGAGCATAAACCGAGTATCAAACTCTCGAATTTACAGCGCCTTGGCTTAGGCAATATCGCCGATCTTGGCAGCTTGAAGGCTGCCGAGTGCCCAGAAGGCGTATATGGTAAGATGGCGGAGATTTCAGTCGGCAAAGACACGATGACTGGTCACTGGGAACTGATGGGACTTCGTATTACTTCACCTTTCAATACGTATCCAAATGGATTCCCACAAGAGCTGATTGAAGCATTCGAGCAAGAAACAGGCCGCAAAGTGTTGGCCAACAAGCCGGCGTCAGGCACCGAAATCCTAGATGAATATGGCGAGGAGCAGATGGCGACTGGATCGTGGATCGTATATACATCTGCGGATAGTGTGTTCCAAATTGCCGCCCATGAGGATATTATTCCACTTGATGAGCTATATCGCGCTTGTGAGATCGCCCGGAAGCTGACATTGTGTGAACCGCACACTGTCGGCCGTGTTATCGCACGGCCTTATGTTGGCAAGCCAGGTGCATTCACGAGAACGCCGAATCGCCATGATTATGCAATCAAGCCCCCGGCAAATACCGTGCTCAACCTGCTGCAGCAGGCAGGCAAGGACGTTATTTCGGTGGGGAAAATTAATGATATTTTCTCGGGAGAAGGGATAAGTGCTTCTTATCCGACCAAGAGCAATGCGCATGGCATCGACACGACGATCGAGATGCTAGATCAATCATTTGAAGGGCTGCTGTTCGTCAACTTAGTGGATTTCGATTCATTGTACGGGCATCGCCGTGATCCGGCAGGCTATGCGAAGGCATTGGAGGAGTTCGACGCCGCCCTTCCTAAGATGATGAATAGAATCGGGCCGGATGATTTATTAGTCATTACGGCAGATCATGGCAATGATCCGACACATATGGGGACCGATCATACGAGGGAGTATGTTCCACTTCTGCTGTACAGCCCTTCCCTGCATGCAGGTCAATCTCTTGGGGTTCGTACCACATATGCAGATTTGGGTGCCACGATCGCAGATAATTTCCGAGCAGGGCAACCTCAAGTAGGCACTAGCTTTTTGCATGAACTGTAAAGGGTATGGGCAACAATGGGGAACAACACATTTTGAACAGCATGATGAAGACGATGTTACAACCGATCGATTCTGATCGGACAATGATGAATGGGGGAAATAAGATGAGCAACACAATTACACACGATCATATTCAAGAGGCAGCGACCTATATCCAATCTAAGATTAGTGATACGCCTGAAGTAGGTTTGATTTTGGGATCTGGACTAGGTGTGCTGGCAGATTTGGTGGAACAGCCTGTAACGATTGCATACGGGGACATTCCGCATTTCCCTGTATCGACTGTAGAAGGCCATGCGGGCGAGCTTCTGATCGGCAAGATCGCAGGCCGTACGGTAGCGATGATGAAGGGCCGGTTCCATATGTACGAAGGATATGGACCAGAGCTAACCGCATTCCCGGTTCGCGTTATGAAGGCGATTGGCGTATCCAAGCTGCTCGTAACGAATGCGGCAGGCGGGATCAACACTTCCTATAAGCCTGGGGATCTTATGCTCATTTCCGACCATTTGAACATGACTGGGCGCAATCCGCTAATTGGTGCGAACGACAACCGTCTCGGGGTACGCTTCCCGGATATGTCTCAGGCGTACAGCCCGCAGCTTCGCCAGAAGGCGAAGGACGTTGCAGCTTCGCAGGGTGTTGAACTGCAGGAAGGTGTATATGTCGGCTTTCTTGGCCCGAACTACGAGACGCCTGCGGAAATCCGCATGCTTCGTGTGCTAGGTGGCGACGCTGTAGGGATGTCGACGGTATCGGAAGTAATTGTTGCACAGCATGCAGGCATGGAAGTGCTCGGTATTTCCTGCATCAGCAACATGGCGGCGGGCATTCTGGATCAGCCATTGTCGCACGATGAGGTCATGGAGACGGCAGAGCTCGTTCGTGACCAATTCCTTAAGCTTGTTATCGGGATTATCCCTGTAATGTAAAGGGAACCTATTATGTGAAAAAAGGCCGCTGCATGGCTGTCCGTTGATCGGGCAGCAGCAGCGGCCTTATCTTATGGTTCCAGCAATATAAAATGAGCGAGTCCATTCGAAGAAGGCAATTGTATAACGTTCAATTCGATGAGCTGGTCAGTCACATAAGTATATAAAAAATGATAATACCAAATAAAATACTCCTCGAAGCCCCTCTACTTTTTTGGCGAGACCTTCACCATAGAGCAGATCGATGCTCTTCTTCCACTGTGCCTGCGAAATAGAGAACTCCTTCATTAGCTGTTCCTCTGAATAGCCCAGATGCAGCCCGATACAGATGCGATCAAGGTTATCCTTAGTAAAATCAAAATCCGGGAAATTCAAACCCCTCGAGATCATTTTGTGTTCAAATTGCGACTGAAGCATGATGTCATCCTCTCTCGTTGTGTACTGCATTTCATTTTCATAGGCTATAAATTTATTTCGTAAATTTTTTCGACATCGTGACATGATAAACCTTTCAAGTTCTGCTCTATCTTTCGATAAGAGTGGAATATTTTGCTTCTGAAAGGTAACACTGGATAGAAAGTGCATCCTGCGCATGTAATGCGCTCAGAATGTACGCTATTTAGATAGGAGGGGACAATCTGTGAACAAATGGCTGTGTGCTAGCCTTAGCTTTTTATTCGCTGCCGCTTGTATATTGCCTTCTTCGGCGAACGCATCTTATGCACGGGCAGACTTGCCGCCTTGGACAAATTCAGAAACGCCAAGCCAAGCAACATCCTCAGCTGCGCCGGAAGCCCAACTGGCGGATAACGCGCGCTCAGCGGTGCTTATGGATGCGGACACGGGAACGGTGATTTTCGAGAAAAATAGCCACGATCGGCTTCCGCCAGCAAGTATTACGAAAATTATGACGATGCTGCTTGTCATGGAAGCCATTGACAAAGGAAAGCTGAAGATGACGGACAAGGTGGCAACAAGCGAGTATGCCGCGTCTATGGGCGGATCGCAAATCTTTCTGGAACCGGGCGAAGAGATGACGGTTGAGGAAATGATGAAGGGAATCGCAATGGCCTCAGGCAATGATGCATCGGTTGCGATGGCTGAGAAGATCGGCGGCTCCGAGAAGGCGTTCGTACAAATGATGAACGATAAGGCTGCAGAGCTTGGCATGAAGGATACACATTTTGTGAATTGCAATGGCCTCCCTGCTGAGAATCATTATACGTCAGCGCATGATATTGCCTTGATGTCGCAAGCGTTGTTGAAATATCCGAATGTAACGAAATTTACAGGAGCATATGAGGATTATTTGCGACAGAACACCAGTAAGAAATTTTGGCTTGTCAATACGAATAAGCTTGTACGGTTCTACCAAGGTGCAGATGGGTTGAAAACAGGCTTTACTTCAGAAGCTCGTTATTGCCTGTCTGCGACAGCGAAACGGGATAATATGCGTGTGGTAGCTGTTGTGCTTGGCGAACCGAATACGAAGACACGCAATGCAGAAGTAACGCAGATGTTCGATTATGCCTTCGCTCAGTATACGAATGTTCCGCTGCTGAAAAGCGGAGATAAGATTGGTGATATTCGTGTGGAGAAAGGGATGGTCGAAAATATTGAGCTGAAGGCTCAGCGTCCATATCATGTTTTGCTCAAAAAAGGCGAGGGCACTGACAATCTTCGCTTCGAACTGGAAGGTCCGAAATCTGTAAAGGCGCCAGTAGCGGCAGGTCAGTCGCTTGGGAAACTTGTCGTTTATCAGGGAGATAAGAAGGTTCGTGAATATCCTGTCGAATCCACCGAGGAAATTGCGAAAGCTGGCTGGTGGACACTCTTTAAACGTACGTGCGGCAAGTTGTTTTTTGTCAATTAACGGCGTGCAGCTTCTAGTTTTGTCGTCAGGCAGGAATTGGTTATCCCATTGACGAACTGTATCGGCATCATGGGGAGGAGAGTGAAGCGCCATGAATCTGCAGGTGGAATTGGAACACCAGCGCAACGTATTGATTACCCGTCTGAGAGGGGAACTGGATCATCATACATCTGAGTACGTACGGATTCAGCTCGACGAAGCGATTCAACGCAAGCAAGTGAACCATGTCGTGCTAAGCCTTCGAGATTTGACGTTTATGGACAGTTCGGGTTTAGGGGTCATTCTTGGAAGATACAAGCAGATCAAGGGACGAGGCGGCAAAATGGCGGTATGCGATATGAATCCCGCGGTACGACGTCTGTTCGAATTGTCTGGCTTGTTTAAAATTGTGCATGTTTACGATAATGAGCGCAAAGCGCTTAATGGGTTGGAGGTCGTATCATGAGTGTACAATCAGACACGAACGTAATGACGCTGCAATTTTCCAGTCGTTCCGAGAATGAAGCATTTGCCCGTGTGGCTGTTGCAGCCTTTGTATCGCAGCTGGATCCGACAATGGACGAGCTGACAGATATGAAGACCGTAATCTCTGAGGCAGTGACGAATTGTATCATCCACGGATATGATAATGATCCTACTGGGATGGTTACGATTTCAGCGGTTATTTCCGGTGAGGAGATTATGCTGACCGTATCAGACAATGGACGAGGCATTGAGGATCTTGAGCTTGCAAGACAGCCGCTGTATACGTCGAAGCCGGACATGGAACGCTCTGGCATGGGCTTCACGATCATGGAGAACTTCATGGATGAATGCGAAGTAACTACCGAACTGGGCGTGGGTACGAGCATCCGCATGAAGAAGCGGATTGAATCGAAAAAAGCGCTCTATAATTAGGGGTTGAAGCCATGGAAGCTGATTTGAAGCAGTCGTCGCCCAATTATTTGGATGACGCGGAAGTGAAGCGTCTGATTGCACTCAGTCAGACAGGTGACTCGCTAGCGAGAGAAACACTTGTCAATTGCAACATACGCCTTGTCTGGTCCGTCGTTCAGCGCTTTATGAATCGAGGATATGATCCAGATGATTTGTTCCAGATTGGTTGCATCGGATTGCTGAAATCTGTTGATAAATTCGATTTATCATATGACGTGAAGTTCTCGACTTACGCAGTGCCGATGATCATCGGTGAAATTCAGCGATTTCTGCGTGATGATGGAACGCTGAAGGTGAGTCGATCACTGAAGGAGATGGCGAACAAAGTTCGCAAGACGAAGGATGAGTTGTCCAAGCGGCTCAATCGGCTTCCAACGATTAAGGAAGTTGCAGCGGAGCTTGGGGTATCACCGGAGGATGTTGTGTTCGCACAAGAAGCGAATAAACCACCGACATCCATTCATGAGACGGTATTCGAAAATGATGGTGATCCAATTACGTTAATGGATCAAATTGCCGATGATACGCAGGACAAATGGTTTGATAAGCTTGCGCTGAATGAAGCGATAGAAGGCTTGAGTGAACGGGAGCAGCTTATTGTCTATTTGCGGTACTATCGGGATCAGACGCAATCTGAGGTTGCCAGTCGCCTCGGAATATCGCAGGTGCAAGTGTCGCGGCTGGAGAAGAAAATATTGCAATCCATCAAAGCCCAGATCGCTCAGTGAGCTAGAGAGGGTATGAGGAGCGAACCGCAGGGAGATGTCCTTGCGGTTTTTTTGCTGTCTATTCAACCATACTAACACTATGGAGGAAGGAGGGGGATGAACATGGCGACTTTGGATGAGTTGCCTGATTCCGGCAGTACCTGCTATATCCGGCTGCGCAAGCAATCTTCGGTCAAGCCGGATCATCCGATTCGACTAAAGGATGTAGCTGAGGTCATTGCAGACGATGCATGGTACACGAAATTAAGAGAGCTTGTGCTGAAGGAACCAAAGACAAGCGACGGTAACATGATATTGATTGACATGATGCACATTACGAGGGCAATTAAGGAACTGTGTCCGAGAATGACCATAGAATGCTTCGGCCAGCCGCATACATTAGTTGAGGTTGTGACGCAGGTGAAGAAGCCAAATATCGCCCTAATTGTTCTTGTCTGGCTGCTGCTGTTCTTCGGTTCTGGCTTAGCGATCATGAACTTTCACGCCGATGTAAGCATGCTCCCTGTACATAAACGAATTGTAGAAATGCTTACGGGTCGGAAGGATGCGAATCCATTTTGGTTCCAAGCCTGCTATTCCATTGGCATCGGTCTTGGGATGGTCGTATTTTTTAATCACTTTTTCCGCAAGAAGTTCAATGAAGAGCCGACACCGCTTGAAGTTGAGATGTTCCTATATCAGGAAAACTTGAACCAGTACATGATAACCGAGGAATACAAGCGATTGCGCAAGGAGGATTTGAAGCGTGACTGAGACTTGGCTGTATGGTCTTGCACAGCTGCTGGCATCGTTCGCGGGAATCGCTGGCGGGATTACGGTTGGGGGCGCGATGGTGGCATTATTTGTCGTGCTTGACATGCTTCCACGGCTAGCACAGCTTACTCGCTCCTTCCACTGTTCGTATTGGTTTGAGTACGCCATTATTGCGGGCACGCTGTTCTTTACCGTAACAGATTTATGGAGTATCCGATTCTTCTATGCGGGATGGTTCTCTCCATTCATCGGACTGCTGGATGGAATATTCGTGGGACTATTGGCTGCAGCGCTGACGGAGGTATTGAATGTTTTTCCGATATTGGCGAAACGGCTTGGTATGACACACGCGCTCCCTCATCTACTGACCGCTATGGTAATTGGCAAGGTTCTTGGATCTTGGTTCGACTGTTTTAAATACCCGCATTGAGTTTGAAGTATCTGTGTTGAATGATGAGAATCTCGCAATGAAGGATATGCCAATACATTGCGATTCTATAAGAAGGAGGATATTGCCCAATGACAGAGCAGCAAACTGAACAAGAATCGTCGCACAAGGACGTACTTTCCCCTCCTAATTCGAAATCACTGAAAGAGCAGTCTGAGGATGGGGGCAATCATCAGCATGCATCTGAGCAAGGCAGCTTGCATGACAGAAAAAAGCAGCATGAGAAGTCCGATACGATAGAAGAGTCCATCATCTATTGGCAGGACAAGGACGAAATCTCCAAGAAGCTGGACGAGACGAAACGAACGCTGCAACAGGTAGTCGGACTTGGGGAGTCGTTTGATATCGTGCTGCGCGAGATGGTCTTCGGCGAGCGGCGGGTGGGTCTGTTCTATGTGAATGGGTTTGCTAAGGACGAAGTGATGACGTTGATCTTGTCCCGCATGTCTTACTTGGATAAGGAAGAAATGTCGCCGAACGCGCTCAAATCCTTGTTCGAACGCTACATCCCTCATGTTCAAGTAGAGCGGGAGAATAAGTTAAGCAGCGTCATTAATAAAGTGCTCGCTGGCAGCAGCGCTTTCTTTATTGATCATGAATCAAGTGCGATTATTGTGGACTGCAAGACTTTCCCTGTGCGGGGTCTTGAAGAACCGTCGCTCGAGCGGGTGGTTCGGGGTGCACGTGACGGATTCGGCGAAACACTGCTCACGAACGTTACCCTTGTCCGACGCCGCTTGCGTGATCCAGGGCTTATGTATGAAATGGTGCAGGTGGGGCGGCGTACCCGTACTGATGTGTGTATTGCCTATATAGATGATATTGCTGACAAGCGTCAAGTGGAGTCGGTTCGTAATAAAATAAAAGCGGTGAATGTGGATGGTCTGCCACTGGCCGACAAGCAACTGGAGGAGGCGATTATCAATAAGGCGTGGAACCCTTATCCGCTTGTACGATACTCGGAACGCCCGGATGTCGTCGCTTCCCATTTGATGGATGGCAGCATTGTCATATTTGTCGACACTTCTCCATCTGTCATCATTTTGCCGACGACGTTTTTCGACTTATGTCAGCATGCAGAAGAGAATCGACAAACTGCATTTATGGGAACCTATTTGCGGAGTGTGCGCTTCATCGGTATTTTTGCATCGCTCTTCATTCTCCCATTGTGGCTGCTGCTCGTTATCGAGCCGGGATTAAAGCCTGCCGCCCTACAAATTATTGGACCGCAGGAGACAGGGAAGATACCGCTCATTTTCCAGTTCCTCATCGCAGAGCTCGGCGTGGATCTCATGCGAATGGCGGCTGTTCATACTCCGTCGCCGCTTGCGATAGCATTGGGCTTGCTAGCTGCGATACTCGTAGGTGACATAGCGGTCAAAACGGGAGTGTTCGTCAATGAGGTTATTTTGTACATGGCTGTAGCTGCCGTAGGGATGTTTGCGACACCGAGCTATGAGCTGGCGCTGGCCAATCGAATAGTGAGGCTCGTGCTGCTTGTTGCGGTTGCACTATTCAGAGTTCCCGGACTCGTCATTGGTACAACCGTTTGGCTGCTCTGGCTAACCCTGCATCGCTCGTACAATGCATCATACTTATGGCCGTTCATTCCGTTCAATGCCAAAGCGATGTACAATATCATCGTGCGACAGCCATTCTTGCTGATAAAGACGCGCCCTAGCTTGAATCAGACGCGAGATAATACAAAGATGCCGCCAAGAACGAAGCGATAGCTTCAACGTTTGGAAGGCAATGTGTTTGTCCCTTGACAACCTCTATAATGCAAATGATGGACGGAAAAATCCATTCTTTCATGATCGAATAAGCTGATATACTCGATGTAATATTTTCACCAACAATTGGAACAACATGAGGGGATAGACATAGAAGATCGAGTGGGAGTGGGGAGAAATGACGATGTACTTACACGGAACGAGCAAGATTAATGGGGATGGACATTTAGAAATTGGTGGTTGCGATGTAACCGAATTGAAGCAGCAATTTGGTACTCCGCTTTATATTTTTGACGAAGCATTAGTCAGAGAACGCTGTGAACAATACATGGAAGCATTTCGCGAGTCAGGGTTAACCTTTCAGGTTGCATATGCAAGCAAAGCATTCTGTACAACAGCAATGTGCCGGCTAGTCGACCAAGAGGGGCTGTCGCTAGATGTTGTATCGGAAGGGGAATTGTATACAGCCTTGCAGGCTGGATTCCCAGCTCAGCGAATCCACTTCCATGGGAATAATAAGACGCCCGAGGAGATCGAAATGGCGCTTGATGCCCGCATCGGCTGCTTTGTTGTTGATAATTTCACTGAGCTGAAGCTGCTGAATGCGATTTGCCAAGAGCGCAATCAGTACGTGCCTGTGCTGCTCCGCGTTACACCGGGGGTTGAGGCACATACGCATGAATACATTTCGACAGGTCAGACGGATTCGAAGTTTGGCTTTGACATCGGCAATGGCACGGCGCTTGAGGCTGTGCGTCATGCGGCGGATGCAACTCATTTGGAGCTGCTGGGCATCCACTCGCATATCGGATCTCAAATCTTCGAAACTGAAGGATTCCAAATGGCGGTTGAACGCGTTGCACAATTTGCTCGTGGGGTGAAGGAACAGCTAGGGATCGCATTCCGGGTTGTGAACTTGGGCGGCGGCTTTGGCATCCGCTATGTAGAAGGGGATACGCCTCTGCATGTTCGCGATTATGTAAAGGCCATTACAGATGCTGTAAAGCAGCATTTTGCTGACATCGGAGAATGTTTGCCTGAAATTTGGGTAGAGCCAGGCCGCAGTATTGTTGGAGAAGCGGGAACAACACTGTATACAGTTGGCTCTGTGAAGGATATTCCAGGCGTGCGCAAATATGTAGCTGTTGATGGAGGGATGACCGACAACCCTCGACCAGCGCTGTATGAGTCTCGTTATGAGGCACTGCTTGCTAACCGTGCGACTAATGAGTACACGGAGACAGTGTCGATAGCAGGAAAATGCTGCGAAAGCGGCGATATGCTGATTTGGGATGCTGTGCTTCCTGCCGTCCAGCAGGGCGATCTGTTGGCTGTGTCCTGCACAGGTGCGTACAATTATTCGATGGCAAGCAACTATAACCGTATTCCAAGACCAGCTGTCGTGTTCGTGCACAACGGGGAAGCGGATATTGTTGTACGTCGTGAGTCGCATGAAGATATCGTGCGCAATGACTTCATTCCAGCTCGTCTGCGCAAGGAGCCAGCGCTGAAATAGTACGGGATGTGACGATTGCAAGCTCCGCGGCAGCAGTTGAATTTCATATCCGAAGTTACACCAGATATGGAAACTATTACATCATCCGATTATCTGTCTTGTCGTGGCATAACGATGAGGCAGAAATCGGGTGTTTTCTTTTTGTTAAGAAATAACGTATAATCGGATGAGCAAGCGTGAGCATTGTACATATGGAAGGAGACGATACATGATGAGCAAATATGCATTGATTGAATTGGAAAAAGGCGGCACGGTGAAAATCCAGCTCCATGAGCAAGAGGCACCAGGTACCGTTGCAAACTTTGAGAAGCTGTCCAACGAAGGTTTCTATAACGGCTTGACATTCCACCGTGTTATTCCGGGCTTTGTAGCGCAAGGCGGTTGCCCGCACGGAACAGGTACAGGCGGCCCAGGCTACACAATCAAATGTGAGACAAAAGGCAACCCGCACAAGCATGAGCGTGGTGTACTTGCGATGGCGCATGCCGGCAAGGATACAGGCGGTTCCCAATTCTACATCACTTACGATGCATTCCCTCACTTGGATGGCGTGCATACGGTATTTGGCAAAATTGTAGAGGGCATGGAGCATGTAGATGCTGTTAAGCAAGGCGACAAGATGAAGCAAGTTACAATCGTGGAAGAATAGAAATAATTGAGGGAAGGCGTGTATGCAGCTTGGCTGCTGCACGTCTTTTTTATTTGAACGCATCTGAATGGTTCCATGCGGTGAAGCGACACAAGTTGCATTTTACCAGGTCAGGTGGTACACTTCTAAGTGCAACATCTTAGAAACTAATTTTATAGCAATACGAATGACAGACCTTCAGGGCAGGGTGAAATTCCCGACCGGCGGTGATGAACTATTCTTGCGTGTGCAAGGTGTTCTTAGTCCGTGACCCGGGTGGATTCGTCCACACGGTGGATCTGGTGCAACTCCAGAGCCGACAGTATAGTCTGGATGGGAGAAGGGGCGTCAGGAGAGAAGAACTCGATAATTAGTTCTTTCAAGTTCTTATTTTCACAATTTCATGAGCATTCCAGGCGAAATGGACGGCGAATACCTGCGTAAGCGTGAGGTTTTCTATTCATCTATCGTCGTATTTGACATATGCGAAATCGTTGCAGTTTGCTGAGAACATCCTTGTTGTCGGTTTTATTTGTCATATACAAATGGAAATTATGCTTATGTGCGTCTATTGTGAAATTAAGTACATACCTGCAAGCTCAATCAATCATGCCCTTCGGAGGATCCGAAGGGCTTTTTTGCGTTAGCCTTGATCTGTTTGTGGAAAGGAGGATACCCAATGTCTGCTGTTATCAATGATGAACTGTACATGCAGCTCGCTGTGAACATGGCAGAGCAGGTGCTTGGACAGACCGATGTGAACCCTGCAGTTGGCTGTGTCATTGTGAACGAGGGACGAATCGTCGGTCTTGGAGCTCATTTGCGGCGTGGTGAAGGCCATGCGGAAGTCCATGCTTTACAGATGGCTGGTGAAGCGGCGAGAGGAGCAACTGCGTATGTGACCCTTGAGCCATGCAGCCACTATGGGCGAACACCGCCTTGCAGTCTGCGATTGATTGAAGCGGGAATTGCCCGTGTCGTGATCGCTTGCGTCGATCCGAATCCAGCGGTTGCAGGGAGAGGAATTGCTCTACTGAAGGATCATGGAATTGGGATAACGTTGGATGTGCTTCGGGAGAGAGGTCTCGCACTGATTGAAATGTTCGCTAAGCATATTACGACCGGCATTCCGTTCGTTACCCTCAAGACAGCAAGTACGCTGGACGGCAAGATCGCTACTTCGACTGGGGACAGCAAGTGGATCTCGAATGAGCGAAGTCGTGAAATCGTTCATTCGATGAGGCACCGTCATCAAGCGATTATGGTAGGCATAGGCACCGTTCTTGCGGATGATCCATCGCTGACAACACGCCTATCAGTCCCTGGGGTAAACCCAGTGCGCTTGATCGTAGACTCGATGCTTCGGATCCCTATGGACGCCAACGTCGTAACCGATCAAGCTGCACGAACCTGCATCTTCACAACTGCACGGGCAAGCGGGGAGAAGCGGCGTGAATTGGTGTCCCGAGGCGTGGAGGTCATCGAGTGCGGAGAAGGCGAGAAGGTAGACCTTCGGCAGATGATGGAATGGTGCGGCCAACATGAGATCGGATCCATACTCCTTGAAGGTGGAGGTCGATTGAATGGAGCGATGCTAGAGAAGAAGCTGGTCGACAAAGTTGCAATATTTATGGCTCCGATTGTCGTCGGCGGTCAGCATGCGCCTGGTAGTTTTGTGTTTGAAGGTGTAGAGCGGATGCAGGATGCATACCGGCTTCAGCATGTGGAGGTTGAGAAGCTCGGAGATAATATCTGCATCACTGGATATCCTTTCGGCAAGCGTGAAGTGGAGCATTTCACTCATTCCAGCGTTAAGGAGGAGCATAGCAATGTTCACCGGACTCATTGAAGAAGTGGGCTCACTGCAGGCTGTGATGAAGCGGGGCGAGGCGATGGTGCTTCACATCCGAGCATCTAAGGTTCTAGAGGGCATGAAGCTGGGGGACAGCATCGCTGTCAATGGTGTATGCCTGACTTCGACGTCATATGATGGCACCTCCTTCATGGCGGATGTGATGCCGCAGACGTTTCGCCATACGAATTTGAAGGATTTAAGGCCGGGCGATCCGGTCAATCTAGAGCGTGCAATGGCAGCAGGTGGGCGATTCGGCGGTCATATTGTACAAGGACATGTGGATGGTCTTGCAACGATTGTGGGACGAACAAGAGATGCGAATGCTGTTGTCATCGAATGTCGGGCGAGTCGGCCTGAGATGGCAAAATATATGATTCCACAAGGTTCTGTCACTATTGACGGCATCAGCTTAACCCTTACGCGAGCAGAGCATGGAGAGTTTGCCGTATCGATTATTCCGCATACGTTGGCGCAAACCGCTCTTCAGCGCAAGCAGCCGGGTGATATCGTCAACATTGAATGTGATGTGCTTGGCAAGTATGTGGATCATTTGCTCCGGTATGGTAGATCAGGGCCGGAGAACGAGACAAAGGACTCGAATCGTTCTGGTTCTGGAGGTCTGAATGCAGCATTTTTGGCAGAGCATGGTTTTATGTAATGGTGAAAGGGGAGGAACAACATGAAGGAAGCATTTCACTTTGATTCGATAGAAGACGCAATTGCAGATTTGAAGCAGGGCAAGGTCATCATTGTGGTTGATGACGAAGATCGGGAAAATGAAGGCGACTTTATCGCGTTAGCCGACAAGGCAACACCGGAAGTTATTAACTTCATGATTACAGAAGGCCGAGGATTGGTATGTGTACCTATTACGCAGGAGCGTGCCGAGGAGCTTGAGCTTCACCCAATGGTTGCACACAACACGGACAATCACGGTACGGCATTTACCGTATCCATTGATCACGTAGATACGACTACTGGCATTTCAGCGCACGAACGCTCACTAACGATCCAGAAGATGCTGGATGCGGACGCCAAGGCAGAAGATTTCCGCCGCCCGGGTCATATCTTCCCGTTAATAGCGAAGAATGGTGGTGTGTTGCGCCGTGCTGGGCATACGGAAGCAGCGGTTGATCTCGCCCGGTTGAGCGGATCTGCACCTGCTAGTGTCATCTGCGAAGTGATTAAGGAAGATGGCACGATGGCTAGACTGCCCGACTTGATGGAACTGAAGGGGCAATGGGACTTGAAGCTCATCAGCATCAAGGATCTCATTCATTACCGTAATGAGAAGGAGAAGCTGGTTCAACGTGAGGTCGAGGTGAACATGCCTACTGATTTCGGGATATTCCGAGCTATTGCCTATACGAATGGTGTGGACAATAAGGAACATGTTGCCTTAGTGAAGGGCGACATTGATGGAACTCAGCCAGTACTTGTTCGCGTTCATTCGGAATGCTTAACCGGGGATGTATTTCATTCACATCGCTGCGACTGTGGCCCTCAATTTGCCGCTGCGCTTTCACAAATAGACAAGGAAGGCATTGGCGTCCTGCTCTATATGCGCCAGGAAGGCCGCGGGATTGGACTTATTAACAAGCTCAAAGCTTATAAGCTTCAGGAGCAAGGGCTAGACACTGTGGATGCCAACTTGAAGCTTGGATTCCCAGCGGATCTGCGGGATTACGGCATTGGAGCTCAAATCTTGAAAGATCTTGGCATTCGTCAAATTCGCCTTCTTACAAATAATCCTCGCAAAATTAAAGGGTTGGAAGGCTATGGCCTGGAGGTCGTTGAGCGCGTCCCGATTCAAATGCAGGAGAATGAAGACAACACAAAATATCTGCATACGAAGGCTGCAAAGCTCGGGCATATGCTCGTATTCGACGATATTGAACAGGATGAACAAGCACGCAGATAAGCCCTGAAGGAAATGAAGTACCGCAAGCGTGCGATAACCTTATCGATATGATTCAGTTATTTATCACAGAGGAGGACTTTACTTATGCCACATGTATTTGAAGGACACTTAGTTTCCGAAGGATTAAAATATGGAATTGTTGCTGGTCGATTCAATGAATTTATTGTCAGCAAGCTTGTTTCGGGAGCACTTGATGCGCTGAAGCGCCACGGGGTTAAAGATGAGGAGGTAGATATTGCCTGGGTTCCGGGTGCATTTGAAATTCCACTAATTGCGCAGAAAATGGCGGAGAGCGGGAAGTATGATGCGGTGATCACACTTGGCGCAGTTATTCGCGGGTCCACTCCGCATTTCGATTATGTGTGCAGTGAAGCGGCTAAAGGCGTTGCGCAAGTGAACATGAAGACAGGGGTTCCGACCATATTCGGAGTGCTGACAACAGACTCCATCGAGCAGGCAATTGAACGTGCAGGAACGAAGGCAGGTAACAAGGGTTGGGAAGCTGCGTCTACTGCAATTGAAATGGCGAACTTGACGAATCAGTTAAAATAGTGCTTATTTAATGTAGTGCCCTTTTTGTAAGGGCGCTACATTTGTTTTTATTGCTCAGGAGGTTATCACGGGGTGACCGTAACGTATAAGCTGGAACAGTTTGAAGGACCGCTCGATTTGCTCCTGCATTTAATCGACCAAGCGGAAATTAATATTCAAGATATATCGATTAGTGAGATTACAGATCAATATATGGAATATTTGCACAACATGCAGGAATTGGAGCTGGAGATTACGAGCGAGTTTCTCGTTATGGCGGCAACGTTGCTGTCCATGAAATCACAGCAGCTGCTTCCCAAGCCTCCGGTCATGGAATGGGACGACTATGAAGATTATGTGGATGATGAGCCTGATCCGCGGGCAGAGCTTATACGCAAGTTGATCGAATACCGAAAGTACAAGGGAATTGCGGAGCATCTCCGGGAACGCGAGACAGAACGAAGCATGATTTTTTCCAAGGAACCAGAGGACTTAACGCCATTTATGCCAACAGCTCCTGATAATCCAGTGGATGGATTACATGTCACAGACTTGATCGCAGCATTCCGCAAGGCACTTAGCAAAGCGTCGCGCAGAACGCAGGTCGCAACAATCCACCGGGATGAAATATCGGTGAAGGATCGGATTAAGAGCATTATCGACACGCTGCGTCCATTTGGCAAGGGAGGTAAGATGATGTTCTCTAACTTGCTTAGCGAGCATCTCACGCGTTCGGAAATTGTCGTTTCCTTTCTCGCGCTGCTGGAGCTGATGAAGATGAAGCAAGTTCGCTGCTACCAGGATAGCCTCTTTGAGGACATCGTGATTCAATGGAGTGGGGAGGTGGACACGGAAGATGGACTTTCAGATGCTGAAGTCGATTATTGAGGGGTTGTTGTTCATGGCTGGAGATGAAGGCTTGAACATTAAGCAAATCTCAGAAATTACAGAACAGCGCCCAGAGGTTATAGAGGAAGCGATGAACGATCTGCGCGCGGACTTCGAGCGCTCGAAACGTGGTCTGCAAATTGTTGCAATCGCAGGGATGTACGAGCTAGCTACATTGCCAGAACATGCCCCGTATTTTGAGAAGATGGCATATTCGCCATCGCGTTCTTCTCTGTCGCAAGCAGCCCTAGAGACCTTGTCTATCGTTGCCTATCGACAGCCGATTACCCGTGTTGAGATCGAAGAAATCCGCGGCGTAAAATCGGATCGTGCGATTCAGACACTAACGAACAAGGGTTTGATCGAAGAGGTTGGACGAGCAGAAGCGATCGGAAGGCCGATTTTGTATGGCACAACGAAATCATTCTTAGATTATTTCGGATTATCAACAATTAAAGAACTGCCGGATTCCTCTGCTTTTGAACAAATGGATGGGTTAGAAGAGGAAACGCAGCTCTTGTTCGAGAAGTTAGATGGACGCCAATTGACGATTGAAGACGTGAAGGAAGTTGAAGAACAATTGGAAGCAGGAGTTCAAGATGAGCACGAGGAAGAGATACGATAAGAACTTCTGCGTATGAAGCTGTTGAATATGCAAATATGAGGAGGAACTGCTTTGAACATTCATTTCCACGGTCATTCCTGCATTCAGCTTGTTACCGAACAGCATAGTATTATCATTGATCCTTTCTTGACTGGCAACCCTGCAGCTGTCACACGCTCAGAAGAGATTCATGCTGACTATGTGCTGCTCACACATGGCCATGGCGATCATATTGGTGATGCGGTATCCATCTCCAAGCGCTGCAATGCGCCTATTATTGGCATGGTAGAGCTTACGAACTACATGGAATCGCAAGGTGCGCAAGCTATAGGCATGAACCTAGGTGGGCCAGCTCCATTCGAATTTGGATCGGTTGCGCTAGTGCCTGCCCTGCACAGTTCCTCCGTTACAGTCAATGGTCAGGATATTTATATGGGCAACCCTGCAGGGATTGTCCTGCAAACAGAGGGGCTAACGATTTATCATGCCGGAGACACTGCATTGTATAGCGATATGAAGCTCATTGGCGATCGCTACAAGCCAGATATCGCCTTCTTGCCAATTGGCAGCTTCTTCACGATGGACCCGGAAGATGCATTGCTAGCTGCGCAGTGGGTACAGGCTAAAGTTGTCATCCCCGTGCACTACAATACATTTCCTCCTATTCAACAGGATGGGGCAGCATTTGTGGCGAAACTTCAGGAGCTTGGGATGCAAGGACTGGAACTTTTGCCTGGTCAATCTATTGATCATTCCAAGCTGATGCTGTAAAGAGGCGCTTGTCCCTAACATTCAAAGAAACTTGCTTGAACGAGGAGCATCAATATGTTCTAATGCTTGCCCGTCAGCTTCGTATGCGATAATACGAGCTGACGGTTTTTTTATTTGATAAAATCAATCGGAAATATGCTAATCGTGCATGCTAGTTTGGATAAAAGGCCATAATACGGATAGTTTAGGAAATGGAGGCGCATGACATGATAGGATGGGCGATTGCTGGAGGGATAGTAGTTGTCTTGCTTGCCCTCATTGTCTTTTCGTCCATTGAGTGCAAAATCATCATTCACAAATCAGGAAAACATGAGCGAGTTGTTCTATTGATTCGGGCATGCTATGGACTGCTTCGTTGGAAATATGAATGGCGATCCATTCGATTTATTAACATGGAAACAGGGGTTCACCTGCATGTAAAAGCTAAGGATAATGTCGGAACAGGTCATGCAAGTCGAGATGAAACTCAGGTCGATAAAAAATTGATAGAGAGATATAAGCACAACGTGCGGCGACTTCTCCGTCATACGCGTTGCATCATTCTATGGCTCAAAGAAACTCTCCAGCGGGTACAGTGCAGCATGTTTACTTGGGATACGGAGATTGGACTGCTTAATCCGGCAACAGCTTGTCTATTGACAGGGGCATCATGGTCAGTGAAGAGCATGCTGGTAGGAGCATTGTCTCACCATATTCGATTTCGAAGACATCCTCAGATGGAAGTGAATCCGCAATTTCACACCCCTTTTTTTTCCACTAGGATCGTTTGTATAACCAAAATTCGCATCGTGCACGCTATAACTGCTGTAATCAAGTTGATTATTCGCATCGTTCGCGCAGAAGGAGGAATACGAACATGGCGGAACATCCTATCGAGGGCTTAATGCATGCAGCCTTTAACAATATTAAGGCTATGGTAGATGTAAATGCAATCGTGGGCGATCCTGTCCAAACACCTGACGGCAGTGTCATTTTGCCGATAAGCCGTGTTGCATTTGGCTTTGCGGCAGGAGGCAGCGACTTCCGGTTGGATGAGAGACACGACAGGCACGACAGACATGACAGACCAGCCTCAGAACGTGGTGAGGCGCGTACAGTTCCTGCAGCCTATGCCTATGGTTCGAAGCCATTTGGAGGAGGTAGCGGCGGTGGCGTCTACATAACACCGATTGCCTTTCTCGTCGTTGGCAGGCGGGGCATTGATGTCGTATCGCTCGACAATCAGACGCATTTGCTGGAGAAAATTATTGATGCCGCACCTAATGTACTGGATCAAATCAGTTCGATGTTCAAGAAGCAGGAATCAACGACGGCCGAGGATATTATTATATCGGATCGGTAGGAATATGGCGTCAGGCTTGATTGTTGCTGCCGTTATTGCCGGTAAAATGGCGATGCAGTCAACGGGAGCTTGACGCTATTTTTCATTAGAACAACTCCTGCTTGCTTAAGTAATCGTAAGTGATGGACATACTCGGTCTCGTACAAGCATACATATGGAACAACTTGACCGGTATACAGATTAAGGAGGAACGTATGAGCAAGTATCCATACGTAGGACAAGTTGGAAAGATGATTGCGTTGTGTGCATTGTTGGGTTCGGTTCTGGCATATGATTTGTATGGACGTGCCGCGTCAGCTGATCCGTCCGTGGACACAAGTCGCGCACAGCGTGAGGCTGTACAGGAATGGTCTGTCCCGCTGCAGGTTGAGCCATCGAATGCAACTGCTTCGGCTCGAATCGCGCCTCCATCTACTGCGGCAAGAGCAGCAGCCTTAATAGATGTAGCGTCTGGAAGAGTGCTGTACAGCCATAACGGGAAGCAGGAGCTTCCAATGGCGAGTACGACGAAAGTGATGACCGCGATTGTGGCAATTGAGCATGGCCGGCTGGAGGATAAAGTAAAGGCGACTTCTCGTGCTGTGGGCAAGGAAGGTTCCTCCATTTACTTGAGACTTGGAGAAGAGATGAGTCTCAACCATTTGTTGTATGGCCTTATGCTTCGTTCAGGCAACGATGCTGCAGTGGCGATTGCTGAGCACGTTGGAGGCTCAGAAGAAGGCTTCGTCCACTTAATGAATGAGAAGGCGAAGCTGCTCGGGTTGGAGCATACCCAGTTCCGCAATCCTCATGGTTTGGATGAGAAGGGTCACTATACGACTGCAGAAGATCTAGCTCGTATATCAGCATATGCACTGCATAATGCAACCTTCCGTGAAATCGTGCGCACCCGTACGAAGAAGGCGCCTAATACAATCGACAATTGGGATTATGTGTGGGGCAATAAGAATAAAATGCTTCACTTGTATGAAGGAGCAGATGGTGTGAAGACAGGTTACACGAAAGGTGCATTGCGGTGTCTAGTCAGTTCTGCCACACGGAATGGCCAGCAGCTAGTTGCTGTAACGCTGAATGACTCCAGAGATTGGGAAGACCATAGAAGGATGCTCGATTACGGCTTTCAAGCGTTTCCGCAAGCGAAGATTGTAGAGGAAGGCCAACATATTGAGGGCCAGCCATTTGAAGCTTCTAGATCGCTGACGTATCCGCTTGGATATGGGGAGCAATCGAAATTGTCTGCCAAGCTCGTCGTACCGGCTAACGGTAGTCTCGAAGCAAGGTTAGGTCATCAGGGACGCTTGACGATGTATGTGGACAAGGAACCGATAGCCAGTGTAGATGTTCGAAGAATTTCTCCAGACGAATCTGCGCCAACTCGAGGTGGTTCAGCCGAACACACTTCTGCAGTTCTAAGAGAAAGTAAGAGCGGCAACGTACTCAGTGAATGGATGCTGGTACTAAAACGTGTAACAGGCAGACTATTTGGCGCAGCTTGATCGCCCATGGGAAGGGAGACGGTTGTCATTGTAAATGCGATATGGATGTTCATGCTGCTTGTGGGATTCATCGCTGCTGCCGCTCAGGGAAAGATTGACGTAGTGACGGAAGCCGTGTTCGAGGGAGCGAAGACAGGAGTATCTGTAAGCTTTGGACTCATCAGTGTGATGGTGTTCTGGCTAGGGATCATGCGGATTGCAGAGGATGCAGGGCTGCTGAAGCGGCTTGCCAAGGCTCTTGGTCCAGTCGTTAGGTATTTGTTTCCCGATGTACCTCGGAACCATCCTGCTCTCGGCTTCATTATGTCGAATATGAGCGCGAATTTGCTTGGGCTAGGCAATGCAGCTACACCGATGGGGATAAGAGCTATGCAGGAGCTCCAGAAATTAAATCCGAATAAAGATACGGCTACGCCTGCCATGTGCACGCTGCTTGCAATCAATACGTCAAGTATAACCCTAATCCCAACAACATTGATTGCGATAAGGATGAATTTCAACTCTGCTAATCCTGCCGAGATTGTAGGTACTACGCTCATTGCGACCATTGTAGCAACATTTGCAGCGATCTTCGCGGATCGATGGTACCGAAGAAAGGATGCGAAGCGTCCGCCCCCGCAACAATTAAAGTCTGAAAAAGAGCGGTATACGGAATCCCAGGGAGCGGGATATCAAACACCAGCTAGTTGAACAATGATTTGGTGATTATGGCATCATGACCTTACTTCCAGCCTCGAAATGAAGTAGAAAGGATGGTCCGGTTATGTATGCATTTGTTTCCTCTATATCCGCATGGGCCATACCGGCCATTATCGTTTTTATTCCGCTGTTTGCCTATTTTCGGCGTGTGCCCGTATATGAGACCTTCGTTGAAGGGGCGAAGGATGGATTTCAAACTTCAATCAACATCATTCCAACCTTAGTAGGCATGATGGTTGCAATCAGTGTATTCCGTGCATCTGGAGCGATGGATTGGATGGTGGGGCTGCTGCGTCCGATACTCGATTGGATAGGCATTCCTGGTGAGGTGATGCCGCTCGCTTTCTTGCGGCCCATTACAGGAGCTGGCTCTCTTGCCTTTACTACCGATCTTATTAAGATGTACGGGCCTGATTCCATGATTGGCCGAATTGCTTCAACGATACAGGGGAGCACAGATACAACGATCTATGTGTTGACCGTATATTTCGGCGCTGTTGGGATTAAGAAAGGCCGGTATGCACTAAAAGTTGGCCTATTCTCTGATTTGGTCGGATTTATTGCAGCAATTGTCGTCTGTTTCCTTGTATTTGGTTTCATTACAGGGTAATATCATAATAGCTTGAATAATGTAAGTTAATGACAAGCTCGCGCCCTCTTGGCAGCGGGCTTTTCTTTTCAATGAGGATAATAAAAGTTTGAGGTGACAGACATTCATGGAAGAACGTTTACAGAAGATTTTAGCGAACGCGGGTATCGCTTCGCGTCGTAAGTGTGAGGAAATTATCAAAGCAGGTAAGGTAGAGGTTAACGGAGAAGTCGTAACAACTTTGGGTGTGAAGGCTGATCCGTCAAGCGATGTGATTACCGTTAGTGGGAGAACGATATCGGTTAAGTCCGACAAAATAGTATTAGCCTTCCATAAGCCAAAAGGCGTTATTACAAGTACATCAGATCCAGAAGGCCGCAAGACAGTCATGGATTTTATGAAGGGTGTAAAGGCGCGAGTATATCCGGTAGGACGCCTCGATTACGAAACAGAGGGGCTTCTGCTGTTTACAAATGATGGTGAGTTAGCCAATATGCTCATGCATCCGCGTCATCATGTGGAGAAGACCTATCATGCAACCGTGAAAGGCGTACCTCATGGGGATAAGCTGGAGCAACTGAGAAAAGGGGTTAAACTTGAGGATGGTATGACTCAGCCAGCAGCGGTGGAATACCATGATGTTGACTTGGAGAGCAATACGGCAACCATCAGTATAACGATCCATGAGGGTCGCAATCGTCAGGTTCGTCGCATGTTCGAGGTGATTGGCCATCCTGTCACCAAGCTGAAGCGTGTGAAGTTCGGCAATATTACGCTGCAAGGAATTGCCCGTGGCAAACACCGTGTGCTGACGAAGTCGGAAGTCAACGAACTCCGTATGGAGATGAAATCCAACCGTACCATGCATACGTAAAATCGGATAGAGCAGTAAATCGCTTTTATTGCACCCCGCCCAGTATATGGTGACACATAATTTTCATATTGAGGAAGATATGTCCGCTAATCTATGAATTATAATAGTCGTGGATGGTGTAATGCAATTGTTGCAATTATGTCGTCTGAATGTGAAATATGTCATAGAAAGCAAGTGTTCAATCTATATCAATTGAACCACATCAAGAAGGGGCGATGATATTGGGCAAGAGAAACAAGACAGTCCAGATTCTCATACTAGCTGTCATTGCGATACTTGGCGGGATTGCAATTAGCAATGCGTACAGTAAGCCTACATACCCTGAGGTTGGCAGCCGCATACCAGATGTGTCGCTTCATACGCTGAAGGGCGATACTGTGCAGCTGAGTGATTACAAGGGAAAGTCCCTGGTGCTTAATTTCTGGGGCTCCTGGTGCGAACCGTGTGAGCGGGAGATGCCCACCTTGCAGAAGGCAGCAGTTGATTGGAAGGATCGCAACGTGGAAGTCATCGGCATCAACTATGGAGAAGATGCGATCGTTGTGGACAATTATATGAAAGCGGTAAATGTTCATTTCACGATGCTGCTCGATTCAAATAAGAGTGTAACCAAAGCCTTCGGTGTCCGTCCATTGCCGACCACATTCTTCATCAAGCCTGATGGCAAAGTCCATGCTATTCATACTGGGGAAGTCACTACAAGCCAGCTAGAGTCCTATTTGGAACAAATGGCGAAAGAATAGGGCTTGAAGGGGAGGAGGACTAGGCTGTGCGGTTTGAGAATACGAAGTGCGAATGCGGCCATCAGAATGCAGTAGGAACTGTATTGTGCGAGGCCTGCGGCAAGCCGCTATTTGAAGGGGATGAGGTGGATTCCGTACTGGAAATGCGTTATGACGGGGTTGCGCGTAAGTCACAGAAGGCAAGTCCGTCATGGATTGATCGCATTTGGAATTTCTTCTCCTCAGTAAAAGTGGCGGTTATTCTTATCGTCATTACATTAATTGGTGCGTCACTCGGCACCATCTACCCACAGGAAAGCTCATTTCTCAGCATAGACCCGACACAATATTATAAGAGCACGTACGGTACATTGGGACAAATCTATTATATGCTTGGCTTGTCTCATACATACGAATCCTGGTGGTTCATTACATTGCTTGTCATGATCGGCGCCTCACTGGTCATTTGCAGCATTGATCGTGTACTTCCGTTATATCGTGCATTACATCGGCAGAAGATACGTAAGCATGTCCAGTTTATTTCGAGACAGCGGATTGTCTATGAAGGATCAATAAACCAAGATGCTGAAGCTTGGCTGGATAACATGTCGAACGTACTCAAGAAGAAAGGCTACCGAGTTATTAAGGATAATGAGGCGCTATTAGCTGAGAAGAACCGGTTCAGCCGCTGGGGGCCGTACATCAACCATATCGGACTTATTCTCTTCTTGCTTGCTATACTTGCACGCAGCATCCCAGGCTGGCATTACGATTATTATGACGGCTTCCCGCAAGGAGAAGCCCGTGAAATACCTGGAACTCCCTATTATTTGCAGAATGATAAATTTACAGTTGAATATTACGGCAAGGAAGATATGCCTGAGCAGTTCGTGAAGGAAGGGCGTGTTATACCGAAGCTGTTCGAGACGAAGGCGACACTGTTCAAGTGTGTGGACAAGTGTGGTGATGCGCGTGTGAAGCCTGTGCTTGAACAGGTAGCTCAGCACAATATTCAGTTGAATTCACCGCTTGAATATGAAGGGCTCATGGTCTATCAGAGCGACTTTGAATCGCGTCTCGTTGCGGTAAGCCCTGTACTTAGCAATGTGGACACAGGAGAGGTATACGGCAAGTTTGAACTTCGGGTGCAGAATACGGCTACGGAGTTTCAAACAGGTCCATATTCACTGAAACTGACAGGGAAATACTTGGATTTTGCAATTGGCAAAAACGGAGAACTGACTACAAAATCGCAAAACCCGAACGCACCTGCATTCAGCTTCTTGATTAAGGGGCCGAATCTCCCAAGTGAAGGCTTGCCTTACTTGTATTTCGCGCTGCCTAAGGACAAAGATCAATTTCATCAGGATGACATTAATGCCAAGCTGAGAGAGAGTTTAGGGTCTGGCTCGATGCCCAATCTTCGCATCGGATTAGAATCCATGAAAGATATCATCTATACGAATTCAATCAGTTATATGACCGTGCGTAAGGAGACGGCGCTGCCGCTCATCTGGATTGGGGCTGGTATCAGTATGATCGGTCTAGTTATGGGCTTCTATTGGCAGCATCGCCGCATATGGCTTCGAATCGACGGCAATCGCTTGCTGCTCGGTGCCCATACGAATAAGAACTGGTATGGAATTCGGAATGAGGTGGCGAGTGCACTCGGAGCTGTTCACGTAGAAGTAGATGCCAAATCGATCGATCGTGGGGGGAATAAGGCGTGACTTTGCAATGGAGTCAGGACGCATATATTATCGCGTTTTTCTTGTTTTGTCTTTCCTTTATTTTGTACGTCGTGACTGTTGCTGGCCGGAAGATGAAAACTCGCGATCCCGTTCGCTTCGAACGCAGATGGGGAGCAATTTCATTTGGTGTAACGATACTTGGATTTATTAGCCAGATCGTTTATTTCGGATTGCGCTGGGCATACGCTGGGCATATCCCTGTCAGCAATATGTATGAGTTCATGTCATTTTTGTCGATGATGATTATCGGTGCATTTATCATTGTATACCTTATTTATCGAAGCACTGTATTAGGGCTCCTCGCTGTACCGCTCGCCTTCTTGATGATGGCGTATGCATCGGTCTTTCCAAGTGAGGTACAGCCGCTTATTCCACAGCTGAACTCGGTATGGCTGAAGCTTCATGTGACGATGTCGGCACTTAGCTATGCTTTCTTTGCGGTAGCCTTTGTTGCAGGACTGCTCTACTTATTGCGAACCGTCCGTTGGGATGCTGGAAGTTCGCGCAAGCCGCAGCGCTGGCTTGAGTTCACAATGGGCTGCATCGTTGTATTCATCGGTTTTATCGTGGTCGTATATAGTTTTCGTGCTGCAAGCTATGAGGTGGTTATAGGACAGAAGGTTGAAACGGTCAAGACCGGAGGAGAGATCGAGACAGGCTTGGAGATGGTCACCTATACAATGCCGCCGCTTGTGGCTCCGCATTTAAGTGATGAAGCTACCTTGCAATCACTACCCTCTTTCCTAGGCATGAAGCTGCCGTTAATGGAAGCACCGGGCTGGATGAAGGGAGTTCAAGCGGGCCGGAAGCTGAATACGGTAGTATGGTCGGTCATCGCGGGACTGATCTTGTACGGATTAATTCGCTTGCTGCTGCGCAAGCCAATCGCGAAGGCCCTTCAACCCTTATTCCATGGGATTGATCCAGACACTGTGGATGAGATTAGCTATCGCTCAATTGCGATAGGATTCCCGATCTTTACGTTAGGCGCACTTATCTTTGCAATGATCTGGGCCCAGGTTGCATGGTCAAGATTTTGGGGCTGGGATCCGAAGGAAGTATGGGCGCTTGTGACTTGGCTTGCATACAGCGCTTACCTGCACTTGCGTCTAGCACGCAGCTGGCAGGGAACTAAGTCTTCTTGGATGTCGGTAATTGGATTTATCATCGTCATGTTCACACTTGTTGGGGTGAACTTGGTGATATCAGGCCTGCATTCCTACTCAGGGGTATAAAAATAAAGGTTAACAAATGGAAAAAAGATGAAACGACTGGGATTACGAACAAGGAGTACCCCAGTCGTTCACATTTTTGCTATAATAGAGCCAAGTATCAAGGCGACGACGAGAGGAGCATCCTGCGAGTTGCCTGCTTATATTACAGCTAGAGCTACCAACCTCATCAATTGCAGCCGCACTTGGCTTCGCTTGAGGTTTTCTTTTATGGTGGAAAGGGGAGTCATACATGTCCGAGCAAGTGAATCGAATCTTGATCGTCGATGATGAAGAGCGGATACGCCGACTGTTAAAAATGTACCTTGAAAAAGAAGGTTTTGAAATTGAAGAGGCGGAAGATGGAGAAGCAGCGCTGCGAATGGCTGTAAGTGAAGAGTATGACCTCATTCTTCTTGACTTGATGCTGCCAGGCATCGACGGTGTAGAAGTATGCACGCGCTTAAGACAAGTGAAGGCGACGCCAGTCATAATGCTGACAGCCAAGGGGGAAGAGATTAACCGAGTGCAGGGCTTCGAAGTTGGTGCAGATGACTATGTCGTCAAGCCCTTCAGTCCGCGCGAGGTCATCTACCGGGTGAAGGCAGTCCTGAGACGATCTTCGGCTACAGCCTTTTTGACAAGCGATCCGAAGGCAAGCAACAACATTGTATTCCCGCATCTCATTATTGAACATGATGCACATCGTGTGACAGCAGGGGGCCAAGAGATTAGCTTGACGCCTAAGGAATATGAACTGCTGCATTATTTGGCGGTATCTCCGGACAAGGTGTTCTCAAGAGAAGAGCTGCTGAAGGATGTATGGAATTACGAGTTCTTTGGAGACCTTCGTACTGTAGATACACATGTGAAGCGCCTGCGTGAGAAGTTGAATAAGGTCTCGCCAGAAGCAGCTACTATGATCACTACGGTATGGGGTGTCGGCTACAAGCTCGAGGTGCCAAAATAACGTGAAATTTTGGCGAAGCATTGTCGGCAAGTTGTGGATGACCATTATTGGTCTAGTTGCTTTTGTACTTATCATTTTAGGTCTGTATTTGCTGCATTACATTGACAGCAATTTCGCGCATCCGAACGATATCAAGCAGTTGTTCGTATATACAGGAATTATTGGATTTTCACTTACAACTTTCTTTGCGTTCTTCTTATTTACGAAGATTACGCAACCGCTTCGTAAGCTGAAGCAAGCGGCCGATACGATTCGTCAAGGCGATTACTCCACACGAGTAACACTTCGCTCCTCTGATGAAATCGGGGAGTTGTCCCAGACGTTTAATCATATGGCGGAGGAACTGAACTCCACCATTTTGGATTTGCAGCATGAGAAGGAGCATCTAGCGAGTATTTTGCGCAGTATGACGGATGCTGTTATTACCTTTGATGCATCGGGACAGGTGCTGCTCGCGAACCCGCATGGTGAAACAGTCATGAGCCGCTGGAATGGAATGGATTGGGCGATCGATGAAGATATGACAGGTGTATCCGGAGTGCCGGAGCCGTTAAGACCCATTTTTCATACCGTTATTTCTGAAGCTCGGGAGGTTACGACCCGTGTTCATGTGAAGCAGCAGGTTTGGTCTGTTGTGATGGGGCCACTGCATGCAGACAGCCGCGTACGCGGTGCCGTAGCCGTATTGCGGGATGTGACCGAAGAAGTGCAGCTGGAGAAGCTGCGCAAAGACTTCGTCGCGAATGTATCGCACGAGATTCGTACGCCACTGTCCATGCTTCAAGGATATAGTGAGGCATTATTGGATGATATAGCTGCTTCGCCAGAGGAACGCAGAGAGCTTGTTCAGGTTATTCATGACGAGTCCTTGCGTATGGGAAGGCTGGTGAAGGATCTGCTCGACCTAGCTCGTATGGAGGCGGGCCATCTGCCAATGCACAAAGCAGAGACGGATGTTCACGAACTTGCTTCCCGAGTCTATCGTAAATTCACAGTACTTGCGAAGGAACGTAATATACCGATTGAAATGAAACTTCATGCGATGGATCCAATTCTTCCTGAAGCGGATGAAGATCGGTTAGAGCAAGTGTTGACGAATTTGCTGGACAATGCACTACGCCACTCCTCTGAAGGACAACCGATTCATATTCGGACGGAACGTACGGACAATGAGTGGTTGTGGATTCACATTGAGGATCATGGTCAGGGTATTCCGTCAGAGGATGTCCCGTATGTGTTCGAACGATTCTATAAGGCTGATAAGGCACGCAAACGCGGCCCTTCAGGCGGCACAGGACTAGGTCTAGCGATTGTCAAAAATATTATCGAAGCACATCAGGGTCATATCCGAGTCGACAGCATATTAGGGAAGGGAACTACATTCTCCATTGCTCTACCCGTACAGCCAACACAAACCAGTATATGACACAAAACACCCTATTGCGCAGTTCAGCGGCAATAGGGTGTTTTTTTGTAGAATGACGATTGGAATATGTGTCAGACGAGGGCACAATTTTCCGATTAATCTTGATGCTCGTGGAACAGTTTCCACTACTCCACGAGCTGATGAAGGATAAGTTCGGTTTACAGCACAATTTCTTTGGCTTTTTTAATGTCTGTAGATTCTTTCAGTTTTGCGATTACCTCTTCTGGAATGGCTTTGTCGACGGAAAGCACCATGATGGCAGACCCTCCGACAATTTTCCGACCAACTTGCATGGTTGCGATGTTAACACCATTTGATCCAAGTAGTGTACCGACAATTCCAATTACGCCAGGCTTATCATCATGCGAAATTAATAGCAGATGCCCTTCTGGCGAGAGGTCTACAGGGTACTTGTCAATTTGTACGATACGTTCACCATATCCGTTCAACAATGTACCAGCTACGAGTCGTTCTTCTGTGTTCGTCTTCAAAGTTACGGACAACAGATTTGTAAACCCTTTGGCAACGTGGGATTGCTGAACGATAATATGAATATCGCGCGTTTTGGCAAGGTGAACAGAGTTGACGATGTTCACATCTGAGCCAAAATGCTGGGTGAGAACGCCTTTCACGATATGTCTCGTAATGGTTTGCGTATCGACCTCAGCCAGATCACCAGAGTAGTTAACAAGGATTTCAAGAATTGGACTCTTCGTCATTTGTGAAGCGAATTGCCCCAGCTTCTCCGCAAGTGTGAAGTAAGGCTGGATTTTATTCAATACAGCCGGTGCGACCGGCGGCATGTTAACCGCATTCTTGAACGGTTCATTGCGTAGAATATGCAGCACCTGCTCCGAAACATCGACAGCCACGTTTTCTTGCGCCTCAACAGTGGATGCGCCAAGGTGAGGTGTGACGATAATCTTCGGATGACTCAAGAATGGGTGATCCGGTTGTGGAGGTTCAACCTCGAATACATCGAATGCGGCTCCTGCCACAATGCCTTCATCGATTGCTTCGACAAGTGCCATTTCATCGATAATTCCACCACGTGCGCAGTTAATAATGCGCATACCGCGTTTCATGACCTCGAATTGTGGACGAGCAATCATATGCTTCGTCTCAGGCGTCAATGGTGTATGAACCGTCAGGAAATCGGCTGCGCGAATAATCTCATCAACTGTGCCAAGCTTAACCCCTAATTTTTCAGCACGCTCTTCTGTCATGAATGGATCATATCCGATGATGTCCATGCCAAATGCCTTCGCTCTCTTGGCAACCTCGCTGCCGATACGACCCATACCAAGAACACCAAGGGTCTTGTTCATCAGCTCGACACCTAGGAAAGTCTTGCGATCCCATACTCCATTGATTGTCTTTGCGTAAGCCTGAGGGATATGACGGGATAATGCCATCATCATGGCAAAAGCATGCTCACAAGTTGTAATCGTATTCCCATCAGGAGCATTGATTACGATAATTCCGTGCTGTGTGGCTGCTTGCAGATCAATGTTGTCTACACCGACTCCCGCACGGCCCACGACTTTAAGATTCTTACCTGCTTCCATGACGCGTGCTGTAACGCGAGTCTGACTGCGAACGAGCAGAGCATCATAATCTGCGATAATGCCAACCAGCTCGTCCTCCGACAACCCTGTTTGCTTCACAACTGTAATATCCTCTGCGTCAACAAGCTTCTGAATCCCGAAATCGCTAATCGGGTCTGATACTAGTACTTTGAACATGGAATTCTCCCTCCTGAGCATAGCTTCATATGTATTAGAAACGGCAATGCCGTTATCTTGCTGTTGAGATGAGGCCTTGGTTATGAATATAGCAAAAAACTCCCGTCCACATACTACGACCGTAGTAAGGGACGAGAGTTCCATCTTCGTGGTGCCACCCTAATTCGCTGCTTATTCGCACAAGCAGCCTTACGCGTCTATGCTAGACGCCGAACGTTAACGGGTTCGATTCGGTTACGCCTACTGTCATCAGGGTTCGACGCAACAACTCCGGAACGCTGGAACAAGTCAATCCGCCACCGATTCACACCGACCATCGGCTCTCTGCAGGCTTCACTGAATGTTCGTTTCCTTCACCGTTTGACTCATGAAATTTTACTTAATGTACCATGCAAATGTTAGGGTGTCAATAGATTTTTATACGAACATAACTGTGGAGTATTTGTAAATTGTACGGATTATGATGATTTTCCGGATTCTTTAAGAATATGTTTTATACAGGCGTCTATTGCGATTTGGGAAGAATGGATCAGTTCTTCGTTTTCGGACTTTGTTCGGATTTTTAATGCTTTTTCAAACCAAGGGAGAGCTGATTCGTACTTGTATTGGTCATATAGATTTTTACCATAATGTTGATAGAGAAAGTCAAGCAAATTGAAATGTTGATCGTTCGAAATCGCATGTTCCAGTAGATCGTCGAACATGCGGTTCGATGTGTGGAAGTTACGCATCCATTGATAGGAATGAGCGAGACGGAGCTTATTGATCCACACCTGCTTAGCATTGTTCATTGCAGAATGAATAGAGATTGCGGAAGTTAAGTACGTAATGCTGTCCGCGTAATTGCCGACAATTCGGCTGTAAACACCCAGCATTCCGTATTGTCTTCCTAATTCCTCTTGATTCTGCTGATCAGATTGGGTCTGTTCTTTTATATAAGCAATGGCATTACACATATCAGAGAGGGAGTGCGGAACCTCTCTCAGATCGTCATCGAAATAGAAGGTGCAATTGAAATGCATAGATGCAGGCAAAAAAATCGGTCTCCTTTCGTGTGAAGTGCATTTATTTTACAAGGCAGTGTCGCATTAGGCAATACAATCGCAGATTTTGCAGAATCCTCAACTTGAATGAACCATCTTCAATCTGATATGATGCATCTATTGAGGGATATAATATGGATTGCTAACTCGTTAGGCAGGGATGTAATGAAACAGAAATGGAATGATTTCAAATCTCGACAAGTAGACATACAACAGTTAGATGATAAGGTGCTTCTTCTTAATTTGTATGTAACACAGGGAATCACACTGATTCTCGGTTTGGTGTGGATTTGGCTTCAAGGCAGAAATCCTTTCTTATTGCTAACTACACAGACATCGAATCTGTCATGGCTATGGCTTGGAGCCGGATTGGCTGCTCTAGTTATTGTTGTTGACATCGCGGTTTCTAGATTTGTTCCTGATGATATGACGGACGACGGTGGGGTGAATGAAAAGCTCTTCCGCAATCGTCCAATATGGCATATAATTGCTATCTCTTTTATCGTTGGCGTATGTGAGGAAATGCTCTTTCGCGGGGCAATACAGCACGCATTTGGAGCATATTGGACGAGTATTATTTTCGCAGCTATCCATGTACGTTATTTGCGCCATTGGTTACCAACTGGAATGGTGTTTCTAATTAGCTTTGCTTTGGGTACTATTTATGAGTGGACAGGAACCCTGTGGGCTCCTATACTAGCACATTTTATCATTGATCTCATTATGGGACTCATTATACGATTTCGGAGGGAAGTATGAGCGAGAATCACCCACACCCTTTATTTCGAGGGTTCTCTCGCAAGCAAGAGCCAGACCTACATAGCCCGGCACTAGATGCTTTACGTTCATTGAGAGAAAATTCATCGAAGAAAGACACACATACGGAGCAACAAGACAGCAACCATGCGATATCGGAAGAACAGCTGCTTCATCTTGCAGAGAATATCTCCGCATCAGATGAAGATATGGATGATCGTTCATTGCCGTCACGCAAGAAGTTATTTCCGTCGAGTTATGTTAGACTGACAAAATGGTTTTATAATTTTCTATTTTTATTATTTGTAGGATTGTTAATTGGACTACTATTTTGGGGTCGTCATAAGCTGGGGCTGGAGGGGTAATCGATGATGGTTGCTTTTACTATCATTGCAGGCTTGCTGGCAGCAGCCGGAGTGCTTGTTGTTTATATGTTATGGGAAGCACGGGGGTTTACAATTACAGAAGAAGAAGTGGTGCTGAAGCGGTTGCCGTCGACATTCGACGGGGTCCGCTTGTTTTTTATAAGTGACTTTCATCGAAGGCAATTGACTGACAGACATATTGAGCAGATTTTGGGTCATCGACAGGCTTCTTTGTTTCTGGTCGGTGGGGATATGACTGATCAAGGTGCTCATCTGGAATCCAGTGTAGAGAATATAGCAAAGCTGCGCCAATTAGGGCCTGTAACGGCTGTACATGGCAATCATGATTATAAGGCCAATGTTCGAGAGTTAGATGATAAGCTGAATCAGCTAGGTGTTAAGGTGCTGGACAATGAAGCAATGCGGTTGGAGCAGAATGGTCAATTTATATGGCTTGTTGGTTGGGATGACTATAGCTCGAAGCGAACGAATGTGAAGCTTGCTATGAGTGAGCCTAAACAAGAGCCTAGCTGCACCATTGTTCTGACACATGATCCGCTGTCCTTGCGCAAGGCTGAGCTGCAAGGGATTGATCTCGTATTGTCAGGACATACGCACGGAGGGCAAATTTACCTGCCTGGATACGGGCCGCTTCGCACCTCTAAGTTTTACCGCAAATATCTATGTGGCTGGAATAATTTTCTTGGACAAGGTTCTACAACATTGTTTATCACGAAGGGGTTCGGCACCTCGCATGTTCCTTTTCGTTTATTATGTAAGCCTGAGGCACATTTTATTACGCTTCGTTCGGGCATTGATGGCCAGATTTCCTGATTTTTTACCGGATGGTTCGATACAGTTGCGCTCACACTACAATTGATCCTAACGAATTGAAGGAGGGAACAACAGTGAAAGTGACATCGTTCATTTCTGGTGCAGCCATTGGCATTCTGGCTGGTATGTACTTGGCTGACAGACGTTCGCTGGCTAATTTGCAATCCAAATTGCATGTTGCAGGCAATGTCGTCCAGGATGTGGTTGGCAAAGCGAAGGATAAGGTTATGGATGTAACGACGTCCAATATGCCGGATATTGCTTCCTTGCTTGACATGAAGAAGTTGTCCAAAGAGGCATCTAAGTCGGACTCATTCAGCTTGGATCGCGTCAAGGAACTGATTGAGCGGGATCCAGAAGTGAAGCGCAAGGTGGATGCGATTTTGCGTGAAAATGGGCTGGCTCCGACGCCATCCGATTTGTCAGCTGTGAAAACAGAAACGTCTACTACAACAGTATCTAGCGTTTCCAAAACGCAAGCTGCTCCACGCAGCAAGCCGTTCGAAGAACAACAGTCCACTCACTGATAGCTGAGGAAATTTTATCTTAGAAGCTGCCGAATTTCTTCGGCAGCTTCTTCAATGTTTGGTACATTTACTCTCTGACAACTATTTTATGTAGTGCAAATCCATACAAGAAATGATAACATGAAATACATAGAACCATTTTCAGCACATATTATATGTTGCTTCATAATCTGTTATAACCGAAGTTGCAAAGGAGGGTCCTGTCATGAAGATCGAACGTATCAGTCAAGACAAGATTCGAATTTTCCTTACGTTCGACGATTTGTCTGAGCGCGGGATCAAACGCGACGATCTGTGGCGGGAAATGTCTAAGCTGCAGGAACTGTTCGCGGAAATGATGGATCAGGCGTATACCGAACTCGGATTTGATGCGACGGGACCATTAGCCGTAGAAGTATTCGCAATGCCTGCACAAGGTATGGTAGTTATCGTAACGCGAACGCAGTGGAACCATGCTTCAGGTCATGGTGACGGCATTGAGGATGACGAGTTGGATGATGTATATGAAATGGAAGTAACGCTTGAGGAGAGCGATACGATCGTATTCGCATTTCGAGATTTTGAAGACTTCATCGAGGCGGCACATACGGTTCATGGCAATTTTACCGTACCAGGTGCGCTCTACCAATATAATGGACAGTGGATTTTCCATGCGGAGCCGGCAAATACGGATCCTCAGCGATTGCAAGCCTTCATTGCAATCATGGCTGAGTATGGAGAAGCGGCGTCAGTGACGACAGCTGTTCTGGAGGAGTATGGGAAGTGTATCATTGCAGAGGATGCCATCGACGTTACTTGTACACATTTCAGTCCGCGTCGCGCGTAGGACAGTTTAATATGCGTCCGTGAACAGGGGGGCTTGAGATTTTTCATGGCAAGTGAAAAATTCGGGCTCCCTGTTTCGTGTTTTTCCAGCAGATGGCTACGTCAACCAATATATGCATTTTCCAATGATTTGGACACTGCCCGTTTCGATATCTTCATTTGAAACCATCATTATTCCCTAGCATTCGACAGGGTAAGCGTACATTGCAAACGTATGATATACTTACTGTTATCCAAATGATCATAATTTTTATGTATAGCCGCCAAAGGAGGATGTGAAGGTGACTTTGCTAACTGCTATCGGCATGCTAGTCGCAGACACTTCTCAGATGGCGGCACAATCTGGTGAAGCTTCGACGCCTATATTGCCTTTGCTTACAGCAGCAATCGCTCCAGGAATTGCATTGCTGGCGTATTTCTACTTGAAGGATCGATATGACTATGAACCGATTCATATGGTCATTCGTGTCTTTCTACTGGGGTTTCTTATTGTATTCCCAATCATGATTATTCAGCATGGCCTTGTGTTGTGGTGGGGAAACAATCCTTATGTGTATTCCTTTCTAATCTCGTCCGGTGTAGAGGAATTTGTCAAATGGTTCGTACTGTACCACATGATCTACAATCATGTAGAGTTCGATGAACACTATGATGGGATTCTGTATGCAGTTGCGGTGTCGCTCGGATTTGCTACCATAGAGAATGTCATGTATGCATGGCTTAATCAGACGTCATTCTCTCAAATGCTCATGCGTGCCTTGCTGCCTGTATCCGGACATGCCTTATTTGGTGTCATCATGGGCTATTACATGGGAAAGGCAAAATTCCTTGGCGGTCGTTCACGTAAATATTTAATGTACTCGATTGGATTACCGTTGTTCTGGCATGGAGTGTATGATCTTATCCTAATGATGTCCACCCGTTACTGGCTGTGGTTCATCGTGCCGCTGATGCTGTTTCTCTGGTATTACGGCATGGGGAAAGTACGTCGTGCCAATGCCCGATCTCCGCTCCGATTAATGAATCCGGAAGATGAGGTTAATATGGAGCAATAATGGGAATGCTATATGTACATGCTCAAGTTGTGCACCGCACGAACGGGCGCAGTACATGGTAGCAAGGAGGGCTCATGTGAGGGTGAAGGTAACCATTCGCTGCCAATGCTGCGGCGAAAAATTCATTCTACGTGGCAAACGGGAAAAGGGTCGAATTGAAACGGGCTTCAAACAATGCATCTGTGATAATCGAGATGCGTTTCATATTGATGAAGAGCCAATATAAGTATCGTAATTAGAGCGCAATAATGGGAATCGATGCATAAACCTCCCTGATATCCAGCAAACTAACATCACTATGATGTATAAGTAGCTGTGAAGGGAGACGTTTGTACCATGTATAAACGATTAAGTGCAGTGATGTTTCCGATTTTTGCGCTCTTATTTATTGGGGCGATTGTATGGGGATATCAAGAGCATCAAGAGAAGAACTCTATATTGATTAAGGCAGAGAACCAATATCAGCGTGCCTTTCATGATTTGACGTATCATGTTGATAAACTGCATTCTGAACTGGGACAAACACTTGCAGTTAACTCCAAATCGCAAGCGATGCACCGCAAAGGCCTTGTGAATGTATGGAGAATTACAAGCCAGGCGCAAAATGAAATTAATCAGCTGCCGTTGACGCTGCTGCCATTTAACAAGACAGAAGACTTCTTATCACGGATCTCAAACTTCTCATATCGAGCAGCCGTAAGAGATATGACGAAGCAGCCTCTTAGTGATGATGAGGTGAAAATTCTGAAGACACTGCACCAGAATGCTGCTCAAATCTCACAAGACTTGCAGCAGGTTCAGAATAAAGTCATCAGTCAAAGTTTGCGCTGGATGGATGTTGAGACGGCAATGGCCTCCGAGAAGAAGACGATGGATAATACAATTATCGACGGCTTCAAAACGGTGGACAAAAAGGTTAGCGAGTACCCAGAGCTGAACTGGGGACCTTCTATATCAAGCGTGTATACGAAGCGCTCCGTGAAGATGCTGAAGGGAAATCCACTATCAGAGCAGCAAATTAAAGAAAAAGCAGAGAAATTCCTAATTAAGAAGCCAAATGAACCCGTTCAAGTTAGAAAGAACGGCAAAGGTACCGAATATGAGTCGTATACCGTCTTCACGAAATATAAGAACGATGGCAGTGCCCTCACGATGGACTACACGAAACAAGGCTTTCTGATGTCATATATGGACACGCGTCCCGTTGGCAAGAAAAAGTTGACGATGGCGCAAGCCGAAGAGTCAGCGAAGCGATTCCTGAAGAAGAATGACTATCCTGACATGGCTGCAGTTCGTTATGATGAGTACAATAATACAGGCAGTCTTACACTAGTTCCGGTTGCTGATGGCGTATATCTATATCCGCAGCAGGTGACAGCTCGCGTAGCATTGGACAATGGCGAAGTTACCGGGCTGCAGGCAGCTGATTTCGTCTATGAAGGCAAGGAGCGCAAGGTCGGCAAGCCGAAGTTGGGCAAAAAAGAGGCGCAAGCAATGCTGAATCCTGACATGGACGTTATGTATGACCGCATGTCGCTTATTAAGAATGATCTGTCTGAAGAAGTGCTCTGTTATGAGTTCGGAGGCAAAATTAATGGCGGTGCTTACCGTGTGTACATTAATGCCGACAATGGAACAGAAGAACAGATTGAAGAGATGAAGCTTCTCAAATCATAAATGAAGGCTAAATAAAGGTTCCAATTCCTGGCAAGGTAATTGGAACCTTTTTCTTTTTGGCATATTGGTATCATGGTATAATCTTCATGGAGGGGAAGCATATGTTACCGAATGTCAGTGACACCTTGTACGTGCAGCCAGTTCGGGAAGAAGTGGACGGGTTTGCCTATAAGGCGAGAGTAACGGAGATAAATGAACAGCTGATCTGGATGGAAATCCCGCTGTCGGAACAGACGGGTAAATACGGCTTGTTCTCCAATGGAGAGGAGCTGAATGTCTACTTCTCGCAATCAGATGGGGTAAAGTGGCATTTTCGTACACAGGTAATGGGCAGGCGCAATGAAACCATTCCGATGATGTCAATTCGGAAGCCTGAGCCCCATTGGGTATCACGAATGCAGAGACGCAACTATTTGCGTGTACAAGCGTCGTTGGAGATGGCAATCAGTACGTTGGATGGTGTGAAATTTCTAGCATTGACAGAGGATATTAGCGGTGGAGGCCTCTCCTTTGTTACTGAGTCCAAATGGGGGCTGCGCGAATCACAAATCATCCAAAGCTGGGTTGCAGTGCCGTTCCGCAGCGGTGCTATCGAGCATGTTTTCTTTACTGGGCAGATTGTTCGTGTTCAGCCTCTCAATGATGAGCGCCAGTTAATCATGCTTAAGTTTGACCAGATTGCGAATGTAGAACAGCAGAAACTGATTCGTCATTGTTTTGAACGGCAGTTGGATTTACGGAAATAACATACATATGTGTTGAAACTGTGCATAGCTTGATTGCAGGGTTGCCATACTACTTCCAAAACGAAGGGGTGGCTTCTTATGCACAGTCGATTAAAGAAGAAACCAAACCGTAAAATAGCATGGCGCACTTATACAAAACATATCACACATCCAGAGATATGCGGCTTATTATCGAAATGGCTAGTTCGCTCGTTATTATGGTTCGTACTCTGTGTTGTAACCGCCCAATCCTTACTGCTTGTTGGTGCGTTTCGACCGTGGGTGTCGCCTGTGGATAGGCTCGAAGGGGTTCCTTTTCATCCTCCTTTTGAGGAAGAGAATCTATCATTCGAGAGAGGCTTGCAGAAGAGGTGACTGCGATTCCCTTTTTGCATCCCTATTCTATGTGTGGTATAATTTTCACGTCGCAGGCAACGCCTGCTTTTTTCTTGAATGGTGCATGAAATGTTTTTCTACGAAGGGAGTCAGCCCCGTTGACACAGTCAGATCACAGCAGACATCACATAAATATTGCCATCGACGGACCTGCGGGAGCTGGTAAGAGTACGGTTGCACGCCTAGTTGCGCAAGAGCTTGGGTATGTATACATAGATACCGGTGCGATGTACCGGGCAATATCTCTTCACATGTCACGAGCCGGCATTCAACCCGATGAGGCAGCAGCACTCTCTGAAGAGCTGAAACGAGTCACCTTGGAACTGAAGCCGGAAGGCGAGCGGCAATTTGTTATTTTGAATGGTGAAGATGTTACGGATGCAATTCGTACGTCTGAGATCAGCCGCTTGGCATCTGATTATGCCAAATCCCAAGTCGTTCGTGAGCAGTTGGTACATATGCAGCGTCAAATGGCAACACGCAAAGGTGTCGTTATGGATGGACGAGACATCGGTACACATGTACTTCCTGATGCAGAATTGAAGTGGTTCATCACAGCCTCTGTGGAGGAACGAGCCCGCAGACGTTATGCAGAATGGAAGGACAAGGAGAACGCTTCTCTTGAGACGTTTATCCAAGAGATTGCGGATCGGGATCGTCAGGACGAGACACGTGAGGTGTCCCCACTTCGTCAAGCTGAAGATGCCGTTCTGCTTGATACGACAGGAATGGCAATTGCTGATGTTGTTTCGACGATCGTTGAGCGTGCTAATTTACAAAAGAGTTGGTGAGCTGTAACAATTATGTTCTATACGTTTGCAAGAGCATTGCTTCGAGTATTATACCGGTTCTTGTTCCGACTTGAAGCGAAGAGGAAGGATTACGTTCCTAAAGAGGGCGGAGTAGTCCTCTGCTCCAATCATATAAGCTTATTAGACCCTCCAGCAATCGGGATTATGTTGGATCGCAAGGTTCGTTTTATGGCGAAGGCTGAACTATTCGACGTCCCAGTGCTGGGTAAGATTATAAACGGTCTCGGAGCCTTTCCGGTTAAGCGCGGCGGAGTGGGCAAAGAAACCATTCGAACTGCTTTTAACCTGCTTCGCGACGGGGACATCATGGGGATCTTCCCGGAAGGCACACGCAATACAGATGGTGCTGTCGCAGCGAAGAAAGGTGCAGCGATGATTGCCTTGAAGAGCGGGGCTGCCGTTGTTCCTGTTGCCGTAATTGGGGAATATAAGCTGTTCCGCAAGACGAAGGTCGTATATGGCCCGCCGATTGACATGTCTGACTTATTGAAGCATGGAAGCGGTGCACTCGAGCTAGCGACTGAACGCATTATGGAGCATATCCATCGCATTATACTCGAGGAAACGGCTGCTTCGTAATTCATGCATGTTTTTGCTTCGATGGTATGATACTACAGGTATTATTTTTCTGGTATGCAGTGACCAATAGTTGGTAAGGAACTCTGCTTCATTCGTGGAGCGGGTTTTGAATAAATGGGGTTCAATCGAGGAGGTATTTCACATGTCTGAAGAAACAAAAGTTAACGAAACTGCCGAAACGGCAAGCCAAGAAGCGTTGGAGAACATCGTTTCCTTGAAGAAAGGTGACACCGTAAAAGGCACAATCGTCAAAATTGATGACAATCAAGCAGTAGTAAGCATTGGCTATAAATACGATGGCATCATTCCTGTACGCGAGCTAACTGCGGTATCGGTTGACAATGCTGCAGATGTGGTTGAAGTGGGCCAAGAAGTTGAATGCAAGGTTGTTAGCATTGACGATGAGAAGGAGCGTCTTGTTCTGTCCAAGCGTCAAGTTGACAGCGAACAGGCTTGGGACGACATGCAGAAGCACTTTGAAGCACAGGATGTGTTCGAAGTAACAGTCGCTGATGTTGTAAAAGGCGGCGTTGTAGCTGATGTTGGCGTTCGTGCATTCATCCCTGCATCCATGGTTGAACGTCATTTCGTTGAAGATTTCAGCGAATACAAAGGCCGTACGCTCCGCGTGAAAGTAAAAGAAATTGACCGCGAGAACAACAAGCTTATCCTCTCCCAAAAGGATGTATTGGAAGCGGAATTTGAAGCTAATAAAATTCGCGTTATGGAAGGTCTGACTGAAGGCCAAGAGCTCGAAGGGACAGTTCAACGCTTGACTCAATTTGGTGCATTCGTTGATGTTGGCGGCGTTGATGGACTTGTTCACGTGTCTGAATTGGCATGGAGCCATGTTGAGAAGCCTTCTGATGTTGTATCCGAAGGTCAAAAGGTAAAAGTAAAAGTACTGAAGGTTGATCCTGCTAACGGCAAAATCAGCCTAAGCATGAAAGCAACTCAACCAGGTCCTTGGGAACAAGCGGGCAACAACATCAAGACAGGCGATATCCTGACGGGTGAAGTGAAGCGTTTGGTTGATTTTGGTGCATTCGTTGAAGTGGCTCCTGGTGTGGAAGGTTTGGTTCACGTTTCCCAAATCGCTCATCGTCACGTTGCTACACCTTACGAAGTATTGAAGCAAGGCCAATCTGTACAAGTGAAAGTGCTTGATTTCAACCCTGCTGATAAGCGAGTAAGCCTCAGCATCAAGGAAACAGAAGAAGCTCCTGCAGCACCAGCACCGAAGGCTGAGAAAAAAGTAAAAGAAGAATTGAACAATCCAAATGTATCCCTTACGAACCAAGCAATGAGCGTTACGCTTGCTGAGCGTTTTGGCGATATGTTGAATAAGTTCAAAAACTAATCTATTCATAAATGCAAATAACGGCGGACTCTTTAGAGTCTGCCGTTTATTTTTGTACTGTGCATCAAATAATAGCATCAGACAAGGAAAGGGGCGCGGTCTCGATGACTTCATCAGGTGTGTTGTCAGTAGCGGTGTGGGTTTGCTTTGCAATCTTGATAGCAAGCGGTTGGCGTACGCCCCTATTCGCGGCTGTTACGCGGACACAGGTGATTATTGTCGGACTTAGCTGGCTGCTTCTTCACAATTGGACGATAGCACTGTCTTACGGCAATCAAATAAATGGCGCATGGGTGCTATGGATGGTGTTGGCTGTATTTTTCCTTGGGCAACAGTCAGGTGGAAAGCTCATTACCGTATGCGGCCATGTCGCCATGCTAGCTGCAATTTGGATGTGGCTCGAGCTATTAAGCCGATTTTCCATGCAAATGTCGAATTCTCAAACAAACATTTGGCTGATAGCAGGCATCTTCTCGTGCTATATTCTGTTGTTTACAACAAATTGGCAGCTGCAATGGATCATCTTGACACTTGGATTAACCTTAGGAGAAGTTCTCATCCATCTGCGTCTGCATACGTTAATTACTGCTGGAGAAGGGCAAGTTCAGGATGTATGGTGGCTGTCGTTTCTGCTTGTTCGTCTGATGTCAATTATGATGGTGTGGATGAAAGAACGGTTTTTGAAAGGGCTTCTTGGCTCCGAACAATAGTGGGAAATGCGCTTTCTTCGAGTATTTCAACCATTTACGTTAGCCAAGACCCGCTTTTTTTGATATGATGATGTACGTGTATAGTTGCAAAATATGAAGGAGTGAACTGCATGGCAAAACCCATTGTTGCCATTGTCGGGCGGCCGAATGTCGGCAAGTCCACCATTTTCAACCGAATCATCGGCGACCGATTGGCTATAGTGGAGGACAAGCCTGGTGTAACTCGTGACCGTATATACGGAACGGGAGAGTGGATTGGCAAGCCGTTCAATATTATCGACACAGGCGGAATCGAAGTTTATGGTGAAGATGAAATGCTGCGTTCCATCCGCGTGCAAGCGGAGCTTGCGATAGAGGAAGCAGATGTAATTGTATTTATGTGCGAAGCGAAGTCCGGCGTAACGCAAGCGGATGAAGAAGTGGCACAGATGTTATTCCGCTCAGGCAAGCCGATCGTTCTAGCGGTAAATAAAGTCGACAACATGAGTCGTATGGATGACATTTATGAATTCTACAGCCTTGGCTTTGGGGATCCAGTTCCGATTTCAGGATCTCACGGTACAGGGATTGGTGATTTGCTGGATGAAGTCGTAAATAATCTCCCGGATTTATCGGATGAAGAATATGATGAAGATGTCATTAAGGTAGCCTTGATCGGCCGACCGAACGTAGGTAAGTCTTCTCTGGTTAACGCAATACTCGGCGAAGAGCGCGTTATCGTCAGTGATGTAGCGGGAACAACACGCGATGCAATCGATACACCGTTCGAGAAGGACGATCAGAGGTTCGTGCTCATCGATACGGCGGGTATGCGCAAGCGTGGCAAAGTATATGAGACGACTGAAAAGTACAGCGTCATGCGTTCGATGAAGGCAATCGAGCGAGCAGACGTCGTACTCGTAGTAATTAATGGTGAAGAAGGCATTATTGAACAAGACAAGCATATTGCAGGCTATGCGCATGAGGCAGGCAAGGCGGTGCTTTTCGTCGTCAATAAATGGGATATCGTTAATAAAGATGATAAGACTATGCAGCAATTCGAAACCAAGATTCGCGACCATTTCTTATTTATGACGTACGCACCGATTGTGTTCTTGTCTGCGAAGACTAAGCAGCGTTTACATAAACTGCTTCCTGTCGTACAGCATGTTGCTCAGCAGCATGCCAAACGCATTCCAACACATTTGTTAAATGACGTTGTAACTGATGCAGTCGCCTATAATCCGCCGCCAACGGATAAGGGAAGACGTCTCAGAATCAATTATGCGACGCAAGTTGCGGTTAAACCGCCAACGATTGTCGTATTCGTTAATGATCCTGAACTGATGCACTTCTCCTATGAGCGATATTTAGATAATCGTATCCGTGCAGCGTTCGACTTTGAAGGGACACCGATCCGGATATTCACACGCCGGAAATCCGACGAAAGTTAGGAGCGAGCGGAATTGACGCTATCTATTATCGCAATTGTAGCGAGTTACCTTCTTGGTTCAGTCAGCTTTAGTCTTCTGATTGGAAAGTGGCTTCGTGGTATTGATATCCGTCAACACGGGAGCGGTAATGCGGGCGCGACCAATACGTTGCGCGTATTAGGCAAAGGGCCAGCGGCTGGGGTTCTCCTGCTTGATGCGGCCAAAGGAATGGTAGCCGTTCTTATGGGGTATTTGCTATCGGATTACACATGGGTCATGGTGCTAAGCGGGATTGCCGCCATCGTTGGTCATAACTGGCCCGTTTATTTTCGCTTCCGCGGGGGGAAGGGGATTGCCACCACAATTGGGGTGCTGGCCGTTCTAGCTTTTTGGCCAGCCCTATGTGCTGGCATTATCGCGATTGCATCAATTGCTTGGAAACGTTATGTTTCGTTAGGATCATTGCTTTTTGCTGGACTGACTCCGATATTTATTTTGTTATTCCAATATGATTGGAGCATTTTCTGGGGCAGTTTGCTGTTATGCCTATTTGCATTCTATCGTCATCGGAGCAATATCGTTAAGCTGGTTCAAGGGACGGAGAACCGGCTTGGCGCGAGCAAAGGGGGCGTGTCCCGTGTCCGTTAAAGTTGCTGTATTCGTAGCCGGAAGCTGGGGGACTGCCCTAAGCGAGGTTCTCGCCCATAATGGACACGATGTGTATCTATGGACGAGAAATGAACAGCAGGCAGAAGAGATCAATACGGTGCATACGAACGGGAAATATCTGCCGAACGTTACCTTGCATCCCGGGATTCGGGCAACCAATTCCGTCGAAGAGGCTATGAGCGGTGCGAAGGCTTGCGTTGTTGTAGCACCATCTGCTGCGATGCGCCAAGTTGCGGGAATGATGAAGCCGTATTTGACGGACGAGATGGTTGTCGTACATGCGACGAAGGGATTTGAAACCGAAACGTTAAAGCGCATGTCAGAGGTGCTTGTAGAGGAGCTTGGATGCAGTTCAGATCGAATAGCTGTGCTGTCAGGTCCGAGCCATGCCGAAGAGGTTGTGAAGCAATGTCCAACAACGGTAGTCGTTGCATCAACCAGTACGAAGGCTGCTGAACAAGCACAGGATTTATTTATGAACGAATCCTTCTTTCGTGTCTATACCAACCCAGATGTGATTGGTGTGGAACTTGCAGGAGCGCTCAAAAATATAATTGCATTAGGCGCAGGCTTATCCGATGGACTGGAGTTCGGGGATAATGGCAAGGCTGCTTTGTTAACACGCGGCTTGGCTGAGATTGCTCGGCTCGGAGTTGTGATGGGAGCGAATGCGATGACATTTGCTGGCCTTGCGGGCGTTGGCGATCTAGTTGTAACTTGTACGAGCAGACATAGCCGGAACTGGAGAGCTGGCTCGCTGATAGGTCAAGGTATGGCGGTTGATGAGGTGTTGGCTCATATGGGGATGGTCGTTGAAGGTATCCGTACAACGAAGGCGGCTCATTTCTTGGCTGACCGATATGACGTCCAGATGCCGATTACAGAGCAGTTATATCGAGTATTATTCGAATCTCGTGATCCAAAGACAGCAGTTGAATGCTTAATGGGGCGAGTTCGCAAGAACGAAATTGAAGAAGTGGCCACATCGGATTGGTCATCCTAGATATTGATGGGCTTGCACGGACTCTATTATTGGCTAGTATCCTTATCACCTTCATTTATTCGTCGACATACACTGTATAGAGTACAGACCCGAGGAGGGGCGATATGTCGAATAAATTTCCGAAGGATGCATTGAATGCAATCAATAAGAAGTCTGGCAAAAACATAACGGAGAATCAAATCAAGAAGCTTGCAGGTACGGTGAAGCCTTCGACGATGCAGAATGAGGCGCAGTTGCGGCAGCTGATTAAGCAAGTTGCTTCAATGGCCAAACTCCCTGTCTCAGAGTCGACAATAAATGACATTGTCAGCACCGTGAAGAAGAGCGGAGTTAACGCAAACAACCTGGAAGCATTGATGAAGTTGATGAAGAAGTAGCAGGTACAATCGTTTTGGTGTAAAAAGAAGACGACACGACAGCGAGTAGCTGATTGTGTCGTTTTTTTGTGCATGTTCGTGCAAAACGTTTCTCTTCTAATTCATCGAATGGTATAATGAGAGCAGTTTGAACGAATGGGAGAATCGGGAAAATGGACAGTATGACAAAAATGTGGGTATCCTTTATAGGAATAGGCCTAATGGCCTTTTCTGCACTGCTCATTGCTTTTGCCAGAAGTAAGACGAGAGGCTGGGTACGAGGTATTCTTTCGCTTATTGCGTTCATTATGCTGCTTGCAGGTATGGTATATGGATTTTTCTCCATCTTGTAGGCGTAATTAACACTTTACTCAATACATATCGTCATTGACGATAAGACGGTCGAAGGAGTGTGATTGAGAATGGTGGACATCCTATTCATAGGCAAGACGAAGCAAGCGAGTATATCTGTACCTGTAGGTACTACTCTGCTGGATGCCGCAAAGGAATCTGGAGTAGATTGGAATTATGCTTGCACGCGCGGAACATGTGCGAGATGTCGCTGCTTAATCGAAGAAGGACGAGAATATGTATCCGAAGTGACGGATGCAGAGTGGAACCGTATGGAGGAAGAAGAATTCGAGCAGGGTTATCGGCTCTCTTGTCAGGTCGTTGCAGAAGCGGATGGCTTCATTCGTGCAGTTCACAAGCCGTATTTTTGATCAAAGGCCTGACTGGTGACTGGCAGCCTGAATAATGCAGCATGGATTCAAATGTGAATGGAGCAAATGGCATGATATCATTATCCGAACCAATAATGGGGACAATTGAACAATTAGTAGCATCATCAAACAACGATATGAAGCACTGGATGCTAGGTGGGAGCTGTGGATTAGTTCTACAAGGGGTACCGCTTGGCCGGGAGCCTCGTGATGTGGATATCTATGCGGATGAGCCCGATGCAAAGCAGCTACAGGAGCAATGGAATCCATATGCAACCGATGCGCCCGAGTGGAATGCAACGAGTACTTATCATTCCTTATTAAGCCATTATCAAATATGCGGAGTTCCCATTGAATTGGTTGGTCAATTCATCGTGACTACACCGCAATGCCAATACAACACAATCATTCGTGATGCCTTATGGAATCATCGCATCATCTATAATATTGACAGATATCGCATCGCGTTAATGCCGCTAGCTCATGAATTGGTCTTCAATATATTGCGTCAGCGGGAAGATCGTACAGCTTCGATCGCACAGGTAATCAATGCTGCTCCTGAGCAGCATATTGCTGCTATGAATACGGTATTGGCAAATTGCTCGGAACCTGCGTATATACAGTCCATCGTGAATGAAAGGTGTCCGAATATGATGTCTTTTTTATTAGTCTAATGTAAATGATTTGTAAATAAAGGTGGAGTCGCATGTAGCCCTACCAACGTTGAGGAAAGGGGCTGGCTAGTATGGGGACAAACGTGCGGTTCGAGCCTTCTGGCAAGGTATGGGGGGCTAAGCGCTCGATGTCGTTATTGGATGCCGCGCAACGAGCAGGTGTTCCGATACGCACAAGATGCAGCGGGAAGGCGGGCTGCTTGATGTGTAAAGTACAGGTATCAGCGGATAAAGAAGGACTAATTGGAGAGCCCACGTTAGCAGAGAGCAGCAAGCTAGGTATCCATTCAGCAACTGGGCTTCGTTTATCGTGCCAGACACTGCTGACAGGGAATCCAGGTACGGTTACGGTGGAAGTCCCAGAAGATCCTCTGAAAGCCATTATTCGCCGCAAGCTAGCGGAACAGGAAGATGACAGCTTGTGGTAATGCCAGAATAGAATGAACAGCTCTATCTTCAAGTGTGGAATTGTGATTGTGACTGAGGAGGAGAAGTAGTTGAGGTCGGGGAGACAAATCTGTTGTATCGTGCTATTCGTTATCATGAGCATGACACTTCAAGGATGCTTATATCCGAAGGAGATGCGCAAGGAAAGCCAACAATCGGTTCGTGAGGGCGTACTTCTTGTCCAAAATGCTGTGGATCAGTATCAGAAGGATACAGGTCTGCTTCCGCTAGTAAGCAGCGATGAGAGTGTTCCACGATATGAGAAGTTTCGTGTGAACTTTGAATTGCTCAAGCGAAAAGATCTGCTTAGCGCAATTCCTGGAAGTGCATTTGAATCAGGTGGCTCGGGTGTGTATCTGATTATTGATGAAGAGACGATTCCGAAAGTGAAGGTGATGGATTTACTTACTTCACAGCGGGTCAATGATCTTGCTCGTGCTGTTGATGCGCATATACGGGCTAAGGGTGCGTTGCCGAAGCAGGAGGAAGTATATCCTGGATTCTATCGAATTGATGAGAAGCTGATAGGCATACAGCCTGTAGAAGTTCGAAGTCCGTTCAGCCGAAGTGTACTGTCGTTCATGATGGATGAGCAAGGAAGGGTATACGCAGATTATGCGCAGGATATTATGCAGCTTGTGGAAACCTCTGGGAAGCAGCCTACAGGTCAAGAGAAGGATCTGAGGCCCATGCTTGCGGATGCCTCCTTCTTTGTGCCAGTGAAGTCAGTCGCGTACAAATGGAGCAACGGTGCGCCTGTACCTCAAGAAGATACTTCTAAATAGACAAATGGAATGAAAGGAAGGCCGGTCGATATGTTCGACTGGTCTTTTTTGCATGCGAACATGGATGACAGGTTGGTACAGAAATAGAAAAGACGATTTACTCATCGATATGCAAGATAATGTCATACTTCATTTCTAACTTCATATATCTGATTTGGAAGGCGTTTGTTGATACGACCTTTTGCGTTCGTGCCCAAGTGGGGGGTCACTCACGGATGAGCATCACTATCTACTAGAACTGAATCATTTACGAAAAATGTTTTGTGTGAGGGGCATATTTATGCCATCTAGCAAATAAGATGTTACTAGTCCAAAAGCATGTACGAGTTGCGTCGAAATGCCCTTGTACGACGTGAAATCTCGGCGGCGAACACTGGCGACAACGGCAACAGCTCAATCCTAGCAACGGTGCCAATCGTTTCTGAAGGGCGAGAGGCGAACGTTGTCTCGTAGTCCGTCGGAAAAATTTGAGGAGGGGATATCAATTGGAGAAAGTGGACATTTTTAAGGACATAGCCGAGCGTACCGGCGGGGATATTTACCTCGGGGTCGTCGGTGCGGTCCGCACAGGGAAATCGACGTTCATCAAACGATTTATGGAAACGGTCGTATTGCCTAATATCACGAATGAATCAGACCGCATTCGCGCAGTTGACGAATTGCCGCAAAGCGCAGCAGGTAAGACCATTATGACGACCGAACCCAAATTCGTTCCGAATAATGCAGTTCAAATTAAAGTAGCGGAAGGCTTGGATGTTAACGTTCGTCTAGTGGATTGTGTTGGCTATGCGGTAACCGGAGCCAAAGGCTACGAGGATGAGAATGGCCCGCGCATGATTAATACGCCGTGGTTCGAGGAGCCGATTCCATTCCAGGAAGCGGCCGAAATCGGGACACGCAAAGTCATTCAAGAGCACTCCACATTGGGCGTTGTTGTGACGACTGATGGTACGATTGCTGAGATTCCTCGAAGCTCGTATATCGAATCCGAGGAGCGCGTCATTCAAGAGTTAAAGGAAGTTGGCAAGCCATTCGTACTGATTATTAACTCGACGAAGCCTCGCAGTGATGAGACGATTGCACTCCGCAATGAGCTGCAGATTAAATATGACATCCCAGTAATGGCGCTCAGTGCAGCGACGATGGGCGAAGAAGATGTAATGGGCGTTCTTCGTGAAGTTCTGTATGAATTCCCAGTACATGAAGTCAACGTGAATCTTCCGAGCTGGGTTATGGTTCTGAACGATACTCATTGGCTGCGCTCCAGCTATGAGTCGTCGGTACGGGATACAGTCAAAGATATTAGACGCCTGCGGGATGTTGATCGTGTTGTGCAGCAATTTATGGAGTATGACTTTATTGCCCGAGCTGGTTTGAGCGGCATGGACATGGGTCAAGGTGTTGCTGAGATTGATTTGTACGCGCCGGACGAATTGTACGACCAAATTCTGATGGAAGTGGTCGGGGTAGAAATACGAGGCAAGGATCACTTGCTTCAGTTGATGCAGGAATTCGCACATGCGAAGCGGGAATATGACCGATTCGCGGATGCGCTTGAAATGGTGAAGACAACTGGCTATGGCATTGCAGCGCCTACCTTGAACGAAATGGCTCTCGATGAGCCTGAGCTGATTAGACAAGGCTCACGCTTCGGGGTACGGCTCAAAGCAACTGCTCCTTCCATTCATATGATTCGCGTCGATGTTGAATCGGAATTCGCTCCGATTATCGGAACGGAGAAGCAGAGCGAAGAGCTGATGCGCTACTTGATGCAGGACTTTGAAAACGATCCAACGAAGATTTGGGAATCTGATATTTTCGGTAGATCCCTGCATTCCATCGTTCGCGAAGGCATACAAGGCAAAATCGCCATGATGCCAGACAACGCTCGCTACAAGCTTCAAGAGACATTGGGCCGGATCATCAACGAAGGCTCAGGTGGATTAATCGCCATCATATTGTAATCGGATTGCAAGGAAGCCTAAGTCGCTATTCCAGATTGGATTAGCCACTTAGGCTTTTTGTATGTTCCTGTAAAAATTCATCGATCTTTTATTGCTAAATCAATTTACAGACTCGAAGGAAGCGGGTATATTTAAGAATAATGCCGTTAACGGTAAAAAGTGGGATTTATTCGTCATGCAAAAATCGAATGGATCAGTAAAGTTAAGAGGCGGGATAGAGATGAGCAGCGTATGGAAAACGCAAGGAGTATCAAACTTACGTTCCGCGCATGTCTCCGATACGGAAACGGCAGGCGATTGTCAATTTGAAGCGGATTCAAATTTGTACATGCTTGGAATTACAAAATCGTATAACGGGCTATCTGTTCTGAAGCAAGTCAACTTTACTGCATCTAGCGGAGAAATTCACGCTCTTGTTGGCTCTAATGGAGCGGGGAAGAGTACGTTGATGAATATATTGTCAGGTGCATGCCGATCCGATGTCGGAGTCATCCAGTTAGGAAGCGAGCAATTATCAATTCATTCACCTGCTGATGCGAAGAAACAGGGAATTCATTGTGTATATCAAGAGGTAGATGTGGCACTTGTTCCCAAGCTTACAGTAGCAGAGAATATTATGATGGATGACTTTAGCATGGGGAGAAGTTCTTGCTGGATTCGCCCTGCACATCTGAAGAAGAGGGCTGAGAGCATCATGGATGCTATCGGCCTGTCGATCTCGCCTTCGCTGCGTATGGAGGAGTGCACATTAGCGGAGAAGCAGATGGTGCTTATATCGCGAATATTATTGAATGAAGCTAAGATTGTCATATTTGACGAACCAACTGCATCCCTTAGCTTTGAGGAGTCAGAGCGGTTATTTACGATTATGCATACACTTCGAGATCAAGGAGTTATCGTTCTATTTATTACTCATCGCCTGGCTGAAGTGTTTCATCATTGTGATCGTATCTCTATCTTGCGTGACGGTGAATTGGTTCACAGTTCGCTAATCTCTGACATTTGCCCCAAGGAAGCAATTCAATATATGCTAGATAAAACCATAGAAGAAGAACCCGGGGTACATTCCTCTGTTCGTGAAGAGGTTCTGCTTACTGTGAAGGGAATCACTTGCGGACAGAAGCTTAAAAATGTAAACTTCGAATTGAGACGTGGGGAAATTCTTGTATTTGTGGGACTGATAGGAGCAGGGAAGACGAAGCTGGCTCGGATTCTTGGTGGGGCCGAGCTGTGCGATGGCGGAGAGATAACGTTGAATGGAGAAGTGCTTCAGCCGCGTTCTATTCGTGATGCGATTCGTGCGGGCATCGTGCTTGTTCCCGAGGAGCGACGCAAATATAGCTTATTTATGGATGAGTCGTTACAGAGCAATTTATGTATCTCTACATTGCCAAAATACTGCACAGCGGGTTTCGTATCAACCACGCGAGAGCGGCTGTCAGCAGAGCGCGTGATCGAGCAGCTTAATATCAAGACCGCTTCTGTGAAGCAGAAAGTGAGACATTTAAGTGGAGGCAACCAGCAGAAGGTTGCCATAGGGAAATGGCTTGGCACTGATGCGCATGTATTTGTCTTAGATGAACCTATGAATGGGATCGATGTCGGTGCGAAAAATGAGATTTTCCGCATCATTGGACAATTGTCAGAGGAAGGAAGAGGAATCATTTACTTCACTAGCGACATGTATGAAGCGTCAATGGTTGGCGACCGCATTGTTGTTATGTATGACGGGGAAATGGTGCGGCTATTTGAGCGAGGAGAGGCTTCGGAAGAGCAGTTATTGTTCTATGCTTCAGCTGGTGGCAGGCTGCGAGATGTTGAAGATAGAGTGAAGGGAATATCAGATAAACAGTAGGGGAAACACATAAGCTTATCGTTGTTCTTCAGTCCCTACTTGCATTTGTAACAACGGTATATTACTATAAATTTGTTCTGTGAACCGATTTGGCAGCAGATTGGATATCGTATTGAACTGTTTTGCTGATGATAAGGTATAAATTCTAGAGAAACAGTAAAGAAAATGGATAACGATGCATACTTGAATCAGGAGGTGAACAGAATGAATAAATCTGAATTGGTAACTGAAGTGGCAGAGGCTACGGAATTGTCGAAGAAAGATGTGACGAAAGTAGTTGATGCTGTATTCGAAGCGATTTCCACTGCACTTCAGAACGGCGACAAAGTCCAATTGGTAGGCTTCGGTAACTTTGAAGTGCGCGAACGTTCCGCACGCAAAGGCCGTAACCCGCAAACGGGCGAGGAGATTGAAATTCCTGCAAGCAAAATCCCTGCGTTCAAACCAGGCAAAGCACTTAAAGATGGCATCAAATAAGTGAACTTACATACTTTTGTCTAATAGGGGAACGCAAGTGAGGTAGAAGCCGCGACATGAATGTCGCGGCTTCTGCTCCTTTTCAGAGGGGAAGTTGAGGAGTAGGATGCTCTAGATTACTCTTAGCTGCTCTAGAGCTCTGTGCACTGCCGCTGTAGGCGACCAGTACAATACGCTGACCACTTACTTGACTTAATTGCTCTTCCCACTGCTGAAGCAGCTGTAGCTGGTTAGATTGTAAATGTGCTGGGTGCATCGCATTAGCTCCTTTTAGATGAAACGTGCTACACTAGTAGTATGCCCGAAGAATGGTGATTCACATGGTTGAAGCTGCAAGGAAGCCAATACATATGCAAGGAGGTCAAGCAGTTGGAAACACAAAATGACTTTATCGTAATAAAGGCCAAAGATCAGGGAGTTCAGGTGATCGGTCTTACACGCGGAACAGATACGAAGTTTCATCATACGGAGAAGCTGGACAAGAATGAAGTGCTTGTCGCCCAGTTCACGGATCATACGTCCGCAATTAAAATTCGCGGCAAAGCAGTTGTGATGACAAAACACGGTGTAATTCATACCGATACAGACGAATAGGAATGAAATTTTTTGTTTTCATGAGGGAAGCAGGCATAGCCTGCTTTTTTTCATTATAGACATGAGGTATGGACATACTCTGGAACGTCGACACTGTCTGTTATCTGGAGTGTTGACTTGATCTACAATATGTGGAGGTGCAAGGTTCAGAATGAAGAATATGCATCGCTATAGAACTCTGGTCATCGTGCTTTGCGTTACGATTATGCTTCCGCTAGGATTAGGGCTATTGTATTCACTGGGTGAGCGGATGCCGGACGCCAATAAAGATGTAGCTGTATTTACCCCTTCACCACGTATGGTCAAGCTCAGTTCCGAGGAGATCGTGGATTATTTATCAGAGCTTCCACTTCAGTTGAAGTTTAGTCGGGTTACTTGGGAGTCAGATAAACTGGTGATTGATGTAAAAGTGGCTGCAACGATTGTCCATCCAGAAATTATTTATCATGATATCCATGAGCTTCTTCGCTTCGCCTTCATACAAACAAGCAATGTCGAACGTCTGCAGCTCCGTGTCGTTATACAGGATGACATGGCTAAAAAGAGATATGTATTGCTTGGTATGGATGCGCAGCGTTCTCAAGTAGATGTGGAAAGTTTGAAGCTTCTCCAGAAATCGAAAGGAACAATGCCGAAGGAGCTTGAAGAAGCATGGCGGATTATTTATACACCGCATTGGGAGCGTCAGTTTCCGGCAGTCAGATGAGAGTAAGGGTCTTGGTCATAAGAAATAGGAGAACGAAGAAATGTTGTCCTATCACTTTAAACATATGCTATAATGATTTAGATTGCGACATCCGTAAGGATGACTAACCGGTACAGTCGGAGGCAGCAGATGAATGGTTATCATATCTCGCAATTGGCTAAGCGGTATGTTGAACATGACATGATCCAGGCGCACACGGAACTGCCTGCGTTTCCAAACGCAAGAGTGGAGCTGATGTTCGCCTTTTTAAACCGCAGTAAGCCAATAGCGGAACATAGTGAATTATTTGCGCTAGTTACATCGCTCGTGCAGGTTGGATTAGACACGCATGATACGATTGAACTGGCAGCGGTGCAGCATAACGACCGCAACTTGCGTTCAAGGCAGCTGAAAGTATTGGCTGGAGACTATTTCAGCAGTCGCTTCTATAACCTGCTTGCGCAGCAAGGTCAGATTGATACGGTAAGGGCTTTGAGCCAATCCGTATGCGATATTAATCGTCTGAAGATGACGATGGTGGACAAGATGAAGCATTGGACAATGACCGCAGAGGAATATTTACGGGCGAGCGTTACGCTGAAGAAGTCGTTGTTCCAGTCCTTCAACGCTCAGATGAATCAAGAAGACATCTCCACATGGGAGGAACTGCTTGATTCGTTGACAGAGCTCGAAGTACTAGAAAGAGAACAAGAGCGAGCGGATCATTTCGAACGATTCGAAGGCAGCTGGTCTTACTGGCATGTATGGCAGCAAGGCACGGATGAGGAACGAAGAAAATTGAAGCAGAAATTGGTTGACGAGATGCTCTGGAATGCGCTCATGTCCAAGTATGAGGTGAGGGAGCAGCTGGCTTATCAAGTTCGTGTATCACGGGATAAATTGCATACGCTAGCGGTGACATTGCCGCTTGATGAGAGCACCAGACAACGTCTTGACACATTTCTTGCCTTACCTCGTCTGTAAATGATAGTGAGCGTTCAACCTCCAATAGATCGACGATACGTTCGGCGAAGAAAGGAATAGGTGACAGATCGTGGAGACACATTCGCCTAAGACTGGCAAGACCAAAGAACATTATGTTCAAGAAGTATTTCAGAGCATAGCTCCGAAGTACGATATTATGAATGATATACTGAGCTTCAGACGTCACAAGGCTTGGCGCAACTTCACGATGCGCAAGATGGACATGAAGCAGGGGGAGACAGCGCTTGATCTGTGCTGTGGAACTTGTGACTGGACGATTCAGTTGGCGCAAGCGAGCGGCACAGGCAAGATTACAGGGCTGGACTTCAGTTCGAATATGCTGGCGGTAGGTCAGAAGAAGGTGGATCAAACAGGCCTGCACAGCCAAATTGAGCTTGTTGAAGGAAATGCAATGGAGCTTCCATTCCCCGACAACAGCTTTGACTATGTGACGATTGGTTTTGGTTTGCGCAATGTTCCGGATTTTGAGCAAGTCATTCGTGAAATGCGCAGAGTGGTCAAGCCGGGTGGACAAGTTGTATGTCTTGAACTGAGCAAGCCAACATGGCAGCCGTTCAAGGGCATTTATTATTTCTACTTCCGCCATGTGCTGCCATTGCTTGGCAAGCTGATTGCGAAGCGGTATGAGCAGTATAAGTGGCTTCCAGAGTCGCTTGTTACGTTCCCGGGCCGGAAGGAGCTAGAACAGATGTTTAGAGTTAATGGACTTGATCGCGTACAAGCGTATTCGTTCTTCGGTGGCATTGCCGCTCTTCACATCGGGACGAAGGGGAATGGTCATGCTTAAAAAAGTACGTATCTTCTTAGAAATGATTAAGTTCGAGCATACGATATTTGCTCTTCCATTTGCGTTTATGGGCGCACTGCTGGGAGGAATGGTTGTTCATCAACGCTTCCCAACGCTCCCTGAATGGGGATGGATCCTCATGGCGATGTTCGGAGCTCGAAGCGCGGCAATGGCGCTCAATCGGTTAATTGACGCTGCCATCGACGCGAAGAACCCAAGAACTGCAAATCGAGCAATACCCGCAGGATTGCTGAAGGCAGGAGAAGTACTGTTATTTACGGCCGTGTCGTTCGGTCTTTTATTTTGGGCAGCGGCTAATCTGGAGCCATTATCTGTATACTTGCTTCCGGTTGCCGTCTTTATGTTAGTATTTTATTCGTTTACGAAGCGCTTCACATGGCTATGCCATGTTGTGCTGGGACTTACGATTGCATTGGCACCGCTCGGAGGATGGGTGGCTGTAACGAATGGAATCGATTGGGCAGCTCTCACCTTTTATTTAACCGTTGCGTTTTGGACTACCGGGTTCGATATTATTTATGCATGCCAGGATTATGAGTTCGATAAGAAGGAAGGCTTGAAGTCGATTCCGGTACGTTTCGGAATTGCGAAGTCACTCTGGATTGCAAGAGGTTTCCATATCGCTACAGCGTTTGGATTTATACTGCTATTATTTTTAACTCAATTAAGCTGGTGGTATATCATAGGTACGGTTATTGCAAGTGCTCTGCTTATTTATGAGCATATGCTTGTGAAGCCGTACGATTTGAGCAAGCTGAACACAGCCTTCTTCACGATGAACGGTGTGCTCAGCATCGTTGTATTTTGCTTCACGCTTATTGACATGGTGGTGATGAAGTAATGAGTGCTGCATCTCGCAAGCATTACGTAGTTGGTATTACAGGGGCAAGTGGTGCTATATACGGTGTCCGATTGATTCAATGTCTGTTGGAAACCGATTATGAGGTTCATCTCATCGTATCAGATGCTGGATGGCGCGTACTAAAGGAAGAACTCGGATGGAATGTTACGAAGCGTCAGCAAGCGATTGAGCTGGCATTCGGCGATTTGGCGGATCGGGTTACGTATCATCCGAACCAGGATATTGGGGCAAGCATAGCAAGCGGTTCATTTCGGGTGCACGGCATGGTGATCATGCCGTGCTCCATGGGAACCTTATCATCGATTGCACACGGCGCTTCCGATAATTTGATGGGGCGAGCTGCTGACGTTATGATGAAGGAAGGCCGTCCGCTTCTAATCGTTCCGCGCGAGACGCCGATGCATGCGATTCATTTGGAGAATATGCTGAAGCTTGCGAATATGGGTGTACGTATTGTGCCGGCGATGCCTGCATTTTATTATCATCCGCAGACTCTGGATGACATCATTAATTTCCTTGTCGGCAAGGTGTTGGACTGCATGGATATCGATCACCAGTTGTTTACAAGGTGGGGGAATTCGGAAGTACAGACTGCCGAAGATTCGGATCGGCCGAATGGATAACACAAATGTGTGGCCGATCTTTTATCTTTTCGTGTCTGTATTTTTAAATTGCATTTGAGTTGGGACTTATTGATCTTGAGGTTCACTTGGAACTTGGGTCGGAAAATACAGTTGGTTAGGTGAAGGCATGAAACTGTGGGACATTTATGCGACAATGAAACAAGATGTAGCGTATATTGAACGTGAATTGGAGCGGAACATCCGCTCCGATCACGAGCTCCTTACGGAAGCGTCGCTGCATCTGCTGAAGGCGGGCGGGAAGCGAATACGTCCGGTATTCGTTCTGCTTGCAGGGAAATTCGGTACATACGATATAGAACAGTTGAAGCGCGTTGCTGTTCCCCTGGAATTAATTCATATGGCCTCACTCGTGCATGATGATGTCATTGATGACGCTGAAACTCGGAGAGGGCAACTGACCGTTAAGGCCAAATGGGATAATCGCGTTGCTATGTATGCCGGCGATTATATGTATGGCCAAGCGCTGGTTGTAGCTACAGAATTGAAGCAGCCAGAGATTCATCGCATATTTTCCAAAGCAATGGTTGAAATGTGCATCGGTGAAATGGAGCAAATTCGTGACTTCTTCAATACAAAGCAGACGATCCGTCAATATATGCTTCGGATCCGTCGAAAGACAGCGTTGCTGATTGCGATTAGCTGTCAGTTGGGGGCAATTGCCGCACATGCAGAGCCGAAGATTGGCTATGCGCTGTATCGCTTTGGCTACAATGTGGGCATGGCATTTCAAATTCGAGATGATGTGCTTGACTTAACCGGTACTGAAGAGCAAATAGGCAAGCCGCCAGGGAATGATATTCGTCAAGGGAATTTGACGCTTCCAGTAATATTTGCGCTGCAGGACACGAAGCTTCGCGAGTCTCTTCTTCGTGAAATTGAACGTATCCGTGAGCGAAATGGAGATACAGATGTATCTGCTGCGCTCGATATGATTCGCCAAAGTGATGGTATTAAGCGGGCTGAAGAGATAGCAAATCGGTATATCGAGAAGGCGCTCGCGGTATTAGAGCATCTGCCTAACATCCGTGCTCGCCGCAACCTGCGCGATATTGCTTACTTTATTGCAAATCGTAATCATTGATTTGAACTATGGTGAAAAAATCGAGTGCCATTTGAAGAAAAATCTGGTATAATGCGTGTGTTGGACGACTTCACATTTGAGTAGGAGTGATCGTATGGAACGCACATTCATCATGGTCAAACCTGACGGAGTACAAAGAGGCCTCATAGGAGATATAGTAGGTCGCTTTGAGCGGAAGGGCTTTAAACTTGTAGCTGGAAAATTGATGCAAGTCTCGCGTGAACAAGCTGAACATCATTATGAAGAACATGCACAAAAGCCTTTCTTTGGCGAACTGGTCGACTTTATTACCTCAGGTCCAGTATTCGCTATGATATGGGAAGGTGACGATGTTATCAGCTTGTCACGCTTGATGATCGGCAAGACGAAAGTGACTGAAGCTGCACCAGGGACGATACGCGGAGATTATGCAAGTCATACGAACTTCAATGTGGTTCACGGTTCGGATTCACCAGAGAGTGCTGAACGTGAAATCGCAAACTTATTCTCAGAAGTGGATTCATTTCGTTACGAGCGGGCATTGGAGCCATGGATTTAATCGGCAGCCATGAGCGCGGCTCACACACGCAGAAACATAATAATTATTTTTTTGATTTCTGATGTAAGAGCTTACATAGGGCAGGACTATGGAAGAACGCGGCGAATAGTAATATTCGACCGTGTTTTTTTATGTTGCGGTGTTGCTGAGCGATCTTGGACTATGCTTGTTGTCGATCAGGAACTCAGTTGCAGCATATATACGAACTTAGAAGGTGTGAGCACAATTGTCAGAGCGCAAGACGACCTTATGGGATGCAGCCACCATTTTCCCTGCTGCTAACGGATTCGGCCAAGGGGCAGCCGTGGATCATGGAGATGATCAAGATTATGCGGATTTTGTCCAATATTTCCGATCAACTACAGGCATCGATTTATCACAGTATAAGGAGACCCAGATGCGTAGACGCTTGTCTACGTTACGAATGAAGAACGGCTACTCGACATTTGCCTCCTATGCCAAGGCGATGAGTGCTAATTCTTCGTTATTTGATGAAATGCTGGATCGTATGACGATCAATGTATCTGAATTTTGGCGTAATCCGCTGCGTTGGGATACCCTGCGCACTCGTGTGCTTCCAGAGCTGTCGCAGCGAACGCGCCAGCTGAAGTGCTGGAGTGCCGCTTGTTCGACGGGTGAGGAGCCTTACACACTAGCGATGATTCTCGATGATATGGGCTTGCTTGATCGGACAGAACTCTCTGCTACGGATATTGACGAGAATGCACTTGCAAGAGCACAGCAAGCTTCCTATATCGAGCGCTCTTTGAAAGACGTTCCCCCATCATTCAAGTCAAAGTACTTTATGCAGCAGTCGAACAGTTTTCATATCATTGATCGCTTGAAGAAATCGATTCGATTCCGCAAGCAGAACTTATTAACCGATACTTTTGCTACTCAGCATGATTTGATTATTTGCCGTAATGTGATGATTTACTTTACGGAAGAAGCGAAGCATGAGTTGTATCGAAAGTTTGCCAATGCGCTTAAGCCAGGTGGGGTATTGTTTGTCGGAAGCACAGAGCAAATATTCAATCCACAGCAGTATCAGCTTGAAACGATGGAGACGTTCTTTTATCGAAAATTATAGCTGTTCGAACTTAAAGAGTGTATTCGACTATTACATTCATACTGGAATTACTCACCAATTAATAGCTAAATTGAACATAGACAGACTACACGTCGATAACGAAAGATGCGCCCTAATGCTTGAAACAAAGCGGCAAGGGCGCGTTTTGTTTTCTTGTCAAACGTTGCCTCCTATACTATAATGAGAAAAAAGTTAAGGGTTTTAGCCATTTACAGCATCACAGTTAAAGGGGGAGCAACTTGTGAGTCTACGTTATTTGACTGCAGGAGAAACACACGGACCGCAGCTAACTGCCATTGTTGAAGGGATGCCTAGCAACATGGTTATTGATTTCGAGCAACTCAATTTCCAACTTCATCGCCGCCAGAAGGGGTATGGCCGCGGCAGACGTATGCAAATTGAGAAAGATACAGCAACGATCGTCGGCGGTGTGCGTCATGGACGTACGACAGGTGCTCCAATTGCTATTGTAGTGGAGAACAACGATTGGAAGCATTGGACGAATATTATGAATGTGGAGCCGATTGAAGGGACAGATGAAGAGAAGCGTCGTGTTCATCGCCCGCGTCCAGGTCATGCGGATCTGAACGGAGGCTTGAAATATCAACTGAAGGATCTGCGCAATGTACTGGAACGTTCAAGCGCTAGGGAGACAGCTGCTCGCGTAGCTGTGGGTGCAGTAGCGCGCCAGTTCCTTGCAGCATTCGGCGTCAAGATTGCAGGACAAGTTATTCGCATTGGTGAAATCGAAGCTCCTGCTCACAATTTGTCAGTTGACGAGATTATTGAACGTACGGAGGCTTCTTCTGTTCGTGTGGTCGATACCGATACGGAGAAGAAGATGGAAGCGTACATCGATCAAATCAAAGGCGAAGGCGACTCGATCGGCGGTATTGTCGAGTGCATCGTGGAGGGACTGCCGGTTGGACTAGGCAGCCATGTGCAATATGATCGCAAGCTAGATGGACGCATTGCGCAAGCAGTGATGTCGATCAATGCTTTCAAAGGTGTTGAGATCGGTATTGGCTTCGAGGCAGGTCAACTGCGCGGATCACAAGTTCATGATGAAATTCTATATAGCGAGGAATCGGGATATACACGAGCTAGCAACCGACTTGGCGGTTTCGAAGGCGGTATGACGAACGGAATGCCAATCGTCGTGCGTGGGGTTATGAAACCTATTCCGACCCTTTATAAGCCATTGCGCAGTGTTGATATCGATACGAAGGAGCCGTTCACTGCACAAGTGGAACGCTCAGATGCGTGTGCAGTGCCGGCTGCGAGTGTTGTCATGGAGCATGTAGTCGCTTGGGAAGTTGCGAAGGCGTTCCTGGAGAAGTTCGGCGGCGATTCGATGGAAGAAATTCGCGCCAACTATGAGCACTATTTGGAACAAGTGTCCCGATATTAAAAGGGGGGAACGTCATGAGCAAGAATCTCACTTTAGATGCAGCAGAGCTTACTGTTGAACTAGGAGAACGCTCTTATCCAATTTGGATTGGCAGTGGTCTTCTCGGTCGAATCGGTGAGGCATTTCAAATGCGCAGCATCCCCACTCGCAGTCCAATTGTGATCATCACGGATGATCATGTGGCTCCGCTATATTTAGAGCGCACGGAAGCAGCACTGCGTGAGGCTGGCTATCAGGTTTCTTCCTTTGTAGTAGCAGCTGGTGAATCCTCCAAGTCGCTGCAGGTGTACGAACAGTGCATCACTGCAGCACTTGATGCGGGCTGTGATCGCCATTCTTCCATCGTCGCCCTCGGCGGTGGCGTAGTCGGGGATTTGGCAGGTTATGTGGCGGCAACTTACATGCGAGGAATTCGCTTTATTCAGGTGCCTACGACGATATTGGCTCATGACAGCAGTGTCGGCGGCAAGGTTGCGGTTAACCATCCGTTCGCCAAAAATATTATAGGGGCTTTCCATCAACCAGAAATGGTGCTGTACGATACAGCTACCTTGCTTACGCTTCCTGATCGTGAAGTCCGCGCAGGACTGGCTGAAATGATTAAGCATGGCCTTATCTGGGATGAAGAGTTTACAGCATGGTGCGAAGCACAAGCTGAACGCTTGCTGGCTAAGGATGAGGAAGCACTCACGTATGGACTGCTTAAGGGCTGCGCGATTAAAGCGCAGGTCGTCTCTCAGGATGAACGTGAGCATGATCTAAGAGCGATATTGAATTTGGGACATACGATTGGCCATGCTCTAGAGGCGGTTGCTGGCTACGGAGAATTGCTGCATGGCGAAGCCATCTCAATTGGAATGGTTGGTTCTGCGCGTCTCGCAGAGCGGTTGGGTGAAGATAAGCAGATTGCTGTTCGAACAGAAGCGATATTGAAGAAATACGGCCTGCCGGTGGCAGTGCCACAGCATATGAATTCGGATGATATTATTCAAGCCATGATGCATGACAAGAAATTTAAGGAAGGGCACACCGTATTTATTGTGCCTACTGCAATCGGTCATGTAGAAATTCGCAAGGATGTACCGGTCAGCCTAGTACGAGATATCATCGAGGAATTGAAAGGAGAGAAGGCGTGACCATGTATGCAAGAGGAATTCGCGGAGCAACTACGGTAACCCGCAACGATGCAGAAGAGATTCTGCATGCGACTACGAAGCTGCTCCAGGAGATAGTTGCGCAAAATACGGTTCAACCTGAACAGATCGCAAATATTTGGATCACGATGACAGAGGATTTGAATGCTACTTTTCCAGCACGTGCGATACGTGCCATGGAAGGCTGGGATCTAGTGCCACTCATGTGTGCCATTGAAATTCCAGTGAAGGGCAGTCTGCCTTTGTGCATCCGCCTAATGGTAACGATCAACACGGACAAGGAGCAGCACGAGATTCGCCATGTCTACTTGAATGAGGCGATAGCTCTGAGACCTGATTTGTCTAGTAAATAGAGATGTGGGAAACCCAGTCTGAAGATCGTTTATGTCTGAAATTTAGTTTGTTGGATTGACGAAGCCGACATTTCCGGTTATATTGATATCAGCATAGTTGAGCAGAGTTGAGATTGAGATGAGTTGAGCTGAGACGAGATAGAATATGGACATCATGTCTATATAGGTTAGCGCCTATTGTATTTGCTGTACATTGATTTATGGCAGCGGCACAATAGGAGGGCTTATATAAGGCGATCCATATCCTCATGAATTGAATTACTCATCCACAATTTCATCGTATACCAACAAGCCTCTGCCTTGCGCAGAGGCTTTTTTATTCGTACACGTTATTTTTCAGTAGTGCCTTTCATTCGTGATTCGCCTGATTCCGATAAGGCACTGAAACAAGCGTAAACAAGTGAATAAGAAATGGTTGGTAGACGCTCTCGTTCATCACGCGGTATGTATTCGTCTTAACGGCTGCATAACGAAGTTGAAAGGAGTGGAAAGCGATGTATCCCCAATTGGACGAAGTAATCCATCTCGCCCAGCAGTATAATGTCATACCTGTTGCCGAGACGATGATGGCTGATACCGAAACCCCAATTCGATTATTTCAAAGATTGCGCAATGAACCATATGCTTTTTTGTTGGAGAGTGTGGAGGGTGGCGTCCAATGGGCCCGCTATTCCTTTATCGGAACGGATCCGTTCTTGCTCCTTCAAGGGAAGAGTGGACGATTGCGGAAGATAGAGCATGGCCATATCACCGAGGTGCGAGAGCGCCCAATCGAGATGATGAAGCAATTGATGCATAAATATAGAAGCCCTGCGCTAGATGGACTTCCTCCAATGACAGGAGGGGCAATTGGCTGCTTCGGCTACGATTTGGTTCAGCAGTATGAACGCCTGCCGCGTCATAAGTACGACACGCTGCAAATGGACGACATCCGATTTATGTTCTGCGATCAGCTTGTTGCCTTCGATCATATGAAGCAGCAAATGCAGTTTATTGTGAACATTCATGTGGAACCAGGGAGTTCGGCAGATGTGATACGGCATCGCTACGAGCAAGCGAGAAAGAAATTGCGCAGCCTGCAAATGAAGCTGACAGCACCTTTAGTGAGCAACACCCGACCGGTACAGCAAACAACGGCAGCATCTGCGGCTGAAGAGGTACTGCAGGGGGTTCGATCCTCGGAGACGAAGGAATCATTCGTTGCGAAGGTGAATCGAGCCAAGGAATATATTCGGTCAGGAGATATCTTTCAAGTGGTGCTGTCACAGCGCTTCGAACGGCAGACACAAGCAGACCCGCTTGATGTGTATCGGGTGCTGAGAATGACAAATCCTTCCCCGTATATGTATGTGCTCAAGACAGAGGACGACCTGATTGTCGGTACTTCTCCAGAGATGCTTGTGCGTATTAAGGATGAGCGGGTAGAGACGCGGCCGATTGCGGGAACAAGACCACGCGGCGCCACAGCTGAAGAGGATGCAGCGCTGGAAGCAGATCTGATGCAGGATGAGAAAGAGCGGGCCGAGCATGTGATGCTTGTTGATCTCGGGCGGAATGATCTCGGCCGCGTATGCGAGTTCGGCAGCGTGCGCTGTGATACGTACATGAATGTTGAGCGTTATTCCCATGTCATGCATATCGTATCGAACGTTTCTGGCAAGCTTCGCAAGAACAAGGATTTCTTCGATGCCTTCCTCTCCTGCTTGCCAGCAGGTACATTGTCCGGAGCGCCTAAGCTTCGTGCAATGGAGATTATTGCAGAGTTGGAAGAAGAGTCACGTGGGATATATGGGGGCGCTATCGGATACTTAGGATTCAATGGGAATATGGATTCCTGTATTACGATACGTACAATTATTTTCCGAGGAGGTCATGCTTACGTACAGGCAGGTGCTGGTGTTGTATGGGATTCGGTTCCGGAGATGGAATACGAAGAAACGATTAACAAGGCGAAAGCACTGCTGCTGGCGATTCGGATGACAGAAGAGATGTTCAGCCGCGAAGGTGACGCTGAAGGGCAAGAGGACAGTGTCAATGAGAGCAAGCTAACGAACGCAGCTGAGGGAAGTGAGGTTGGATATGCGGCATCCTATACTTCGATGATGCCGGCGAACTGGGACTATTATATCGGAACGGAAGAACGGGCTGCTTCGATTCCCGTCGCCGAAGGGAGGAATTTAGGATGACGAGCCAACTTGTAATCGGAAGTGCACTCATGAAGGAGGCGCTTGCTCAAGTGCTGTCAGGGCATCACTTAAGCCGCTCAGAAGCGAGGGATGTAATGGCAGATGTTATGGATGGCCATGCGACTTCGGCTCAGATTGGAGCACTGCTTGCAGGTCTGCGTTTGAAGGGGGAGACAGTTGATGAGATTGCGGGCTTTGCTGAAGCGATGCGCAGCCGCGCCCATCAAGTGGTCACTTCGCATGAGCGCCTGCTTGATACATGTGGAACAGGCGGATCGGGCATTCATAAGTTGAATGTCTCCACAGTTGCTGCCATCATCGCCTCATCCGCATCCGTGCGGGTTGCGAAGCATGGCAACCGATCGGCTTCCAGTCGCTCGGGGAGTGCGGATGTACTGGAGGCGCTGGGTGTAAATATTCAGCTGACGAGCGAGGAAGCTGCACAGTGCTTGGAACGAATCGGCATCTGCTTTATGTTCGCACAAGTCTATCATCCTGCAATGAAACATGCGGCTGCACCACGCAAGGAACTAGGGATACGCACCGTATTCAACATGCTTGGCCCGTTGACGAATCCAGCGGGAGCTGATCGACAAGTCCTTGGGATCTATGATCGCACGAAGACGGGGACGATCGCATCCGTATTGCGTGAATTGGGGTTGAAGCGTGCGCTCGTTGTTGCGAGCGAAGATGGATTGGATGAGATCAGCCTGTCGGCACCAACTCAAGTTAGTGAACTGAAAAATGGAGAAGTATTCACATATACCATTACACCGGAAACACTTGGTCTACACACGCAGCCGTTGACTAGTGTGCTGGGTGGAGACGCCGCAACGAACGCGCAAATTATAAGAGGTCTGCTTCGCGGAGAGCAAGGCGCACATCGCGATATTGTTCTTGCAAATGCGGGCGCATGTATTTACGTTGCAGGACAATCGAGCTCCATTGCTGAAGGCGTGCGGATTGCAGCTGATGCGATCGATAATGGATTGGCGAATCAGAAGCTGGAGCAATGGATCGCAGCAACAGGAGGGCTAAGTCATGTTTCTTGAACGGATTGTACGAACGAAGGAAGAAGAGATACTAGCGCTTAGACGAGTGATGAATCGGAACGACGCAATTCTGGAGGCAGCAGCGCTTTCACCTTGCCGCTCCTTCACTGGGGCACTTACTGTAAATAAGAACCGTTCGGTTGCCTTGATTGCTGAAGTAAAGAAGGCATCGCCATCCAAAGGGCTGATTCGCGAGCATTTCAATCCCGCTGAGATTGCAGCTGGATATGAGGCTGCAGGTGCTGATGCATTGTCCGTACTTACAGATCGCGCATATTTTCAAGGCGGCAATGACATTCTGCAGCAGGTGCGTGCGCTGACAGAACTGCCGATCTTGCGGAAGGAATTTATTATCGATGAGCTTCAAGTGCTTGAAGCAAGATTAATAGGTGCGGATGCAATCCTGCTGATTGCAGCGATCTTGAGTGACGACCAATTGCAGCATCTGCACGGAACAGCTAGACAACTTGGCATGGATGTTCTCGTGGAAGTCCATGATGAAGTTGAAATGGAGCGTGTAGGCAGAATTGAAGGAATCAAGTTAGTCGGCATCAACAATCGAAACTTGCATACATTCGAGACCGATATCGAGCAGACCCATCGTATTCGCCATTTGGCTCCGTCAGGTTGTATCTTAGTCAGCGAGAGCGGTATCCATCTTCCGGAGCATCTCCGTCGCATGGATGAGCTGCATGTCGATGCGGTGCTGGTAGGGGAACATTTCATGAGACGAGACAATGTAAAGGATGCAGTAGAGCACTTGATGAGCGGTCTTCTAAATTCGAACACTGCTTCGTAAACAGACGTAAGGAGTGAAGAAGATATGGAAGTCGAAGCATCGAGGGAACACGAGTCACCTACAGCGAGTGCACGTTCATGTGTTGCTCGTGCAACGAAAGTAAAAATATGCGGCCTGACGGATCTCGAGATGACGCGTCGAGTTGTCCAATTAAGACCAGATCATATTGGATTCGTCTTCGCACCGAGTCGCAGACAGGTGCAGCCGTCTCACGTTAAACAGTGGCTGTTGAAGCTGAGGGAGGAAGGAGACGCACTTCCAGACCTTGTAGGTGTGTTCGCGAATCCAACTCGTGAAGAGCTGAAGCAAGTGCTCGATGCAGTGCCTCTAACAAGCGTTCAGCTCCATGTGAAGGGCGATACGGCATTGTTGGAATGGATGAAGGATCACTATGATATTCAAATATGGAGGACGGTTCCTATCGTTCGTACTGATGAGCACCAACCTACCCAGTCTATAGCAGCAACTGCGGCGGTATATGAGTTGGATGTCCAATATGCAGATGTTGTCCTGCTAGATACACATTGTCCGATTCAGGGCGGTGGTTCTGGCAAAGTGTTCGACTGGACGGTAATCCCATCTTATGCAGACCAATTGGCTTCATTAAGGCTCCCTCTTTATATCGCTGGCGGATTGTCTCCTAATAATGTCGGTCTAGTTGTGAGAGAGTACGATATAGATGGCGTTGATGTATCGAGTGGTGTTGAAACAAATGGAGTAAAAGATATATCCAAGGTTGATGAGTTTATCGAAAGGGTGAGGGGAAATGAGCATGGAAAAGAGTAGTGCGACAGCAACAGCAACAGCAACAGAGACAACGGTTCTACCGGACGAAAAAGGCAGATTCGGACCATTTGGAGGCCGTTTTGTGCCCGAGACATTGATGAGTGCGCTTCTGGAACTGGAAGAGGCTTATCGTACACATGTGAAGGATCCAGAATTTCAAGCAGAATTGATCAAGCTGCTGACTCAGTACTCAGGGCGACCTACTTCACTCTATTATGCAGAGCGGCTTACTGCGAAGCTGGGCGGAGCCAAGATTTATTTGAAGCGTGAGGATTTGAACCACACCGGTGCCCATAAAATCAACAACACCATCGGTCAAGCCTTGTTAGCCCAGCGTATGGGCAAGACGAAGGTGATCGCTGAAACAGGGGCGGGACAGCATGGTGTTGCCACTGCAACAGTCGCAGCGCTGCTGGGCATGGAGTGCAAAGTATTTATGGGTGAAGAGGACATGAAGCGTCAAAGCCTGAATGTGTTCCGTATGAAGCTGCTCGGTGCAGAGGTTGTGCCTGTGATGTCAGGTACAAGAACGTTGAAGGATGCAGGGAATGAAACGCTGCGCTACTGGGTTAGCAATGTGCAGGACACGTTCTACATTCTTGGTTCCGTAGTGGGGCCTCATCCGTATCCGATGATTGTGCGGGATTTCCAGCGAATTATCGGAGATGAGACACGCAAGCAAATCCTTGAACTGGAAGGGCGTTTGCCGAATCTGCTGATCGCTGCTGTTGGCGGAGGGAGCAACTCTATGGGGATGTTCTATCCGTTTTTGAGGGATGAGTCGGTTCAACTTCTTGGGGTTGAGGCAGCAGGCAAAGGAATTGATACCCCATATCATGCGGCTACGATGACACTTGGGACACCAGGGGTTTTCCAGGGATCGATGAGCTATCTGCTTCAAGATCAGTTTGGTCAAGTTCAGCCGGCACATTCCATCTCCGCTGGATTGGATTATCCGGGAGTAGGGCCAGAACATGCCTATTTGAAATATTCGGAACGAGCATCGTATGTGCCTATTACAGATGATGAAGCCATGGATGCGCTGCAGCTTCTTACCCGTACAGAAGGCATTATACCCGCATTGGAATCGTCACACGCGATTGCGCAGGCGATCAAATCAGCACCTGGCATGAATAAGGATGATCTAATTGTGATTTGCTTGTCAGGCCGTGGGGACAAAGACGTTGCCACCATTATGGAGAGATTGGGGGAGGAACTGCTATGAGTCAGACACTAGCGAGCCGTAATTTACTGGATGATGCATTCCGTACTTTACAAGCACAGGGCAAGTCCGCATTGATGCCATTTATAACGCTAGGTGATCCAACCTGTGAAATCACTCTTCGGCTTCTTCTGCAGATGGAGCAAGCCGGCGCAGACATTATTGAACTTGGCATACCGTATTCCGATCCGCTGGCTGACGGTCCGGTTATTGAGCGAGCATCGGCACGCGCGTTGCGCAATCATGTATCGATCGCTGATGGACTGCGCATTGCTGCTCAGGCTAGGAAACAAGGTGCACAAATTCCTTATGTATTGTTTACTTATTATAATCCAGTGCTGCAATTTGGACTGGACAGCTTCTTACACCAGGCTAGGGATGCCGGAATTAGCGGCATAATCATTCCTGATCTGCCCTATGAAGAGAGTCATGAAGTCCGTGAAGCTGCTGACCGAATGGGCATTCATCTCATTCCACTCGTTGCGCCGACTTCGGAATCTCGGGTTAGCTCCATTGTGGCAGAAGGAAGAGGCTTTATCTATTGTGTATCCTCGCTTGGCGTTACGGGTGTAAGAGACACTTTCGACTCACAAGTAGATGCGTTTATTGAACTGGTGCGACGCATTACAGAGCTTCCTATTGCGATCGGATTCGGCATTTCTACAGCAGAGCATGTGAAGCATTTTGCGAAACGCTGCGACGGTGTGATTGTAGGTAGTGCCATTGTAAGGCGCATTGAAGAAGCTCTGCCGCTTCTGGAGCATCCTGATTCATCTGAAGAAGGGATCTTGCAAATTTGTGATTTTGTGCGACAATTAAAACATTAATTTTTTTGCAATGATCTATGTAGATGAGAAAGGTGGTACCCATATGCAGCCGAAGAACAGTGTTGTACACCTGCCTGTATATCAGCCAGGCAAATCTGTTGATGAAGTGAAGCGGGAGCTTGGCTTGGATCGTATTATCAAGCTGGCTTCCAACGAGAATCCGTTCGGATCCTCTGAGCATGCGAAGCAAGCAATATTGAATGAAGTGAACAATACGAGCATTTATCCCGATGGAGCGGCTAGAGCACTGACAGATGCTGTTGCGGCACACTTGAGCGTTGAGCACAATCAATTGATTTTCGGCGCAGGTTCCGATGAAGTTATATTAATGATATGCCGTGCGTACCTGATTCCAGGTGATGAGATTGTCATCGCAGATCAGACGTTTCCTCAATACAAGCATAATGCAGAGATTGAAGGGGCTGTCACAGTAGAGATTCCTTTGAAAGAAGGAGCGCATGATCTGGAAGCAATGCTTGCTGCCGTAAACGAGCGGACGAAGATCGTATGGATCTGCAATCCGAACAATCCGACAGGCACAATTGTAAGTGCAGAAGAATTGGAGCAGTTTGTTGCACAAGTGCCTGCAAATGTCATGGTTGTATTGGATGAAGCTTACTGTGAGTACGTGACAGATCCTTCCTTCCGTGATGGATTAGATCTGGTTCGTCGTTATCCCAATGTCGTGTCCTTGCGCACGTTCTCGAAAATTTATGGACTTGCGTCCCTACGTATCGGCTACGGGGTTGGACATGCTGACGTGATCCGTACGATTAATCAAGTGCGTGAACCGTTCAATACGACTCGCTTCGCACAAGCAGCAGCATTGGCTGCCGTTCAAGACCAAGGGTTCATTGAAGATTGCAGACAGAAGAATGCAGCGGGCATTCAATATGTAGAGCAGCAATTTGCGCGTATGAATTTGGAGAGCTTCCCGGCTCACGGCAACTTCATTATGGTTGACGTAGGCTTTTCTGCAATAGAAGTCTTTAACGCGCTCCTGCGTCGTGGCGTTATAGCGCGTGCGGGGCATCATAAATACCCAAATCATTTACGTATTACAATTGGCAGCCAAGAAGAAAATGAGGCAATGATTCAAGCCTTGGAAGAAGCGCTGGCCGAGATTAAGGTGACTTCATGAGAACTAAGATAGCTATATTGGGCGTGGGACTAATCGGAGGCTCCCTCGCCCTCTGTTTCAAAAATAGACCTGGCATGCATGTAGTTGGTTACTCTCCGAGCCCGTCTTCAACAGAGAAGTATGTGCAGCGCGGCGTTGTAGACGAAGCGACGACTTCCTTGCACGAAGCGGTAGAGGATGCGGACTACATATTCGTATGCTGTCCGGTTGGAATGCTGGAATCGATGCTGAGTGATTTGCGGAATTTACCTCTTAAGGCAGGCTGTATCGTAACTGATGTGGGGAGTACCAAGGCTTCGGTTGCACGCTGCGCACGTTCTCTTTCATGGGACGATGTGCATTTTATAGGCGGGCATCCAATGGCAGGCTCGGAGCGTTCAGGGGTTGAAGCGGCAACGACATTGTTGTTCGAAAATGCTTACTACGTGCTCACTCCTGACGATTCGGCGGATGAAGAAGCTTACAGCAGACTTGTATCTCTGCTCCGCTATACGAAAGCGCACATTATTCGGATGAATCCAGAGGAACATGATGAAGTGGTTGGCGCTATCAGCCATTTGCCGCATGTAGTGGCTGTAGCATTGGTTAATCAAGTACGATCCTATAATGAGAGCAATGAGCTGTACGAACTGCTCGCTGCCGGCGGGTTCCGGGATATTACCCGCATTGCATCAAGCGATCCGGTCATCTGGAGAGATATTTTGATTAACAATAGGGATGTTGTTCTCCATTTACTTCAGGACTGGAAAGCGTCTACGGAGCGATTTATTGATATGCTGCAGCGCCAGGACGGTGAAGGAATTATTCAGCAGTTCACAGAAGCTGGCGAATTCCGAAGCCGTATGCCGGAACGCCGCAAAGGTATAATTCAATCGCTCTATGAACTGTACGTGAATGTTCCTGACCATCCGGGCATTATTGGCAGCATTGCGACAGAGTTGGGAAATCATCACATTAACTTGAGCAATGTTCAAATTATTGAAAGTCGTGAAGATGTGCCAGGTGTGCTCCGATTATCGTTCCGGCAGCAGGATGACTGGGATCGTGCGAGGGAGCTGTTAAAATCGAAAGGTTATGAAATATTCATCTAACGGAAAAATTTGTGAATTGAAGAAAATTTTTTACGAAAACCTATTGACGTCATGAAAACGTATACATTATAATAGCAGTACAGTATGGTTTCTCTCCACTCCTATCCAATAGAATTGCACAAGTGTGCAGCCACTCCAATCGGAGTGGTATTTTTTTTGTCTTGAAATGGAATTGGCGCTAAGCGTCCTGCGAGCAGTAAGGTATGAACTAAGGATAAACAGCTGAAAAACAGCTTCGTTTAGGTTTTTGACAGGTAGGTGTTCGGCTCTCTATAATTGTGTAAAAGTACCAGTAATGCAGGGGGGAGCAGCATCACTGATATAACATGTATGTCTGCCTCAACAAATATGCTTGAATGAAGGGGAAAGGATGAGGGTTGCGATGAAGAATGATCTGCTCCATATTGGCCCAATCACCATATATGGATATGGACTAATGATTGCAATTGGAATTTTTACTGCATATCAAGTATTGGTTAGGCGAGCAGAGAAGAAGCGCATAGAGCGCTCCCATATATCTTCGATTACGCTCTGGGGGCTGCTTGGCGGGTTTATGGGAGCTAAGCTCTTATTTTGGATAACCCAAGGCAATAATCTCATTGATCATCCCGAGATGATATGGGATTTGTCATCGGGGTTCGTCGTCTATGGCGGGATTATTGGAGGCGTGCTTGCAGGCTATGTGTATTGTAAGGTGAAGGGTCTGTCCTTCATGGAGCATCTTGATCTGTTTGTTCCTTCCATTGCCTTGGCACAGGGCTTTGGCAGAATCGGATGCTTTTTGGCAGGGTGCTGCTATGGAGAGGAGACAAATGGATGGTTCGGCATTACGTTTCACGAATCCGAAATCGCGCCTAATGGTGTGAACCTGATCCCTACACAGCTCATGGAAAGTGGATTTAGTTTTGCGCTCTTTTTCCTTCTACTTTATGCAGCGAAGCGCAGTAAGACGGCTGGTGTCATTGCGAGTCTGTATCTGCTGCTCTACAGTCTTGGCCGATTTATCATCGAATTCTACCGTGGTGATATTATTCGTGGAAGTGTCGGCATGCTCTCGACTTCTCAATTTATTTCATTGCTCGTATTTGCAATGGCTTGTATCACTTTTGTTAGCATGACTTATCAATCGATGAAACAGCGGAATGCGGCGTTGTAAGGCTGGCTTGAATCACTCCTGAGGGGGTGATTTTTTAATGAAATCTGAATCTTAAAAAATTTTTAATCAATTTTCGACTTTATTATGCTAAAATACGACTTGAAATGATAAAGCTCGAGTGTCATGTTTTCATGACACGGATCATACCCATAGTACGTATCATTAGGCTTATAGAGGCTTTTATAACATTTTTCTCCGATTCGCAACTTTTTTTAACTTCGAGAGTATAACCATTCAGGTAGCGCATCGGGATGGATATGGAAAGCAAGGAGGACTTGAATCCATGACCGATTCCCAAATCATCCGTGAAATCAAGGACGGCAACACAGACTGTTTCGCGGAATTGATGAATCGTTATCAACGCAAATTGCTATCATTTATTTATCATATGTTGAAAAATTCCCAGTTGGAGCTGTTGGCAGAAGATTTGTGTGCAGAGACATTTTACAAGGCATATCGAAGCCTGCATACGTTCAGGGAATCAGATGCCTCTTTCTCGACTTGGCTGTATACGATTGCGCGCAACACCGTGTTAAGCGAACTTCGTAAGCAGAGAAGCATTCAAGTATCACTTGATGAAGAGCAAGGAATCGTTCCGGAAGCGCCGAAGGAAGCGGCGCCTGAATATGCATTGCTGCGGCATGAGAAGGTAGAATTGGTGCGTGAGGCAATCAGCAAGTTGCCTGACAAACAACGCTCCGCTCTCATTCTTCGTGAATACGACCAACTGGACTATCAAGAAATTGCCCAAGTATTAGGGCAAACCGTAAGTTCGGTTAAATCGTTGTTGTTCCGGGCTCGAGCTAGTGTAAAGATCCAGTTAGAACCATACATAAGGGAGCCTGGTCTTGAAGGGATGAACTAACATGAAATGTGCGGAAGCGCTCGAATGGATATCGGATTATGTCGATATGCCTATTGACGATCCGCAACGTGAAGCTATCGATCGACATCTGGAAGGATGCGAAGCGTGTGCGGAGCAGTTCGCAGTATGGTCTGCGAGCATGGATTGGATGGAAGATGAAGTTGAGTTGGAGCTTGATGCGGAACAAGCGAGCAGCTCAGCAGCGAGTCGCGTTATGGATCGCATATATGAGGAACAAGATTGGCTGATGCCTGTACATAGACGTTCTCATGCGTTATCCCTGCGCTCACGTCAAGTGATTGCGGGGATAATCGCTTTTTGTATGGCCATGTTCCTCTGTGCTCTTGTTTTCCTTCTTATTCGCAATGAACAGTCTAATATTCATGCAGTTAGTGGGATACTGCCGACTGCGTTGGCAGGCAGTGATCATTCTGGCCTGGATGCATTTGATATTGAATTGCCGGTTGCAAGCAATGTAAGTGAACCGACAATATTGCGGGTTGTTCCGACGATTCCTCATTATTGGATTGCATTGTCATTGTTTGGGGTGACGTTTGCATTACTGCTGTTGAACTGGTTGACACGAGTGCGTCAATAACGGATGACTATGAAGGAGTAACAATGAAACAACATATTGGTTTGGTACGCCATGGGTTAACCGATTGGAATGCGCAGGGGAAAATACAAGGACAGACGGATATACCGTTGAATGAAACAGGTCGTGAACAGGCAAGGCTGCTGGCAGAGCGCCTCGTCCAAGAGACTGCACCATTCGATTATGTCATATCCAGCGGATTACAGCGAGCAGAAGAGACTGCATCGATTCTGGCAGATGCACTCCAAATTCCATTACTATCACCCGTAGAGGGACTTCGTGAGCGAGCTTATGGTCTCGTAGAAGGCACGACGCCGGAAGAGCGAGAGCAGCGCTGGGGTGCAGAGTGGCGGAAGATGGATCTCGGCCAGGAAAAAGATGAAGAACTTCAGTACCGCGCAGTTCAAACGCTAGAGCATATCGCAAATCAGCATATGGGATCTAATCTCTTAGTAGTCTCTCATGGGAGCTGGCTGGCTCAATTGTACATTGCTCTATTTGGAAGCGACAGACAAGGACACATTGGGAACTTATCCTATTCAATATTAGAAAAACGTTCGGAAGGCTGGCACCCGCTGCTCTATAATTGCATGGAGCATATCCGCCATTTGGATCTGACAGCAAAACCACGATAATTAAGGATATCTTAATAAGCAGTTCGACTTCACGTGAAGTGAAGCGAACTGCTTTTTTGTGTTTGCATGAGCAAATGCCTGAGGGCTATGAGGAGAATCTCCTCGTTATATAATATTCGATGTTTTCTACGACAATGTGAATAAATGTGATAAATATTCCAATAATGAGTAATGGACATCGAGGATTCGGCACATTACGTCTGACGGAAACGGAGGTCATGCATGAATTTAGCGGATATGCTCAGTTACGCGGATATTAATCAACTAACTCGAATTGCTCAGCGTTATGGGTGCGTCTGCAATGAACATTCCAAGCACGAGCTGATTCAGTCCATTCTGTCAGTGTTAGGCAGAAGGGATGTGTTCGAACAGCATGTGAATGAGATGACGCTTGAAGAGCTTAGGTTCCTTAACTCCATTTTGTTTGATAAGCGTTCTTCATTTAGCTTGGAGGAATTGATCGCTCGAGTGCAGCAGACAAAGTTCGATTTAGAACATGCTGGTGCTGAACAGCAGGCGGTGACGTCAATGCCGCATCCACGTGAAACGATATCTAAATTTAAGCATAGTGGATGGCTGTTCAATGGCTGCTCGCATCAAACCAAGTATTTGTTCCAAGTGCCGAGCGATTTGAAAATGAGATTAATTGATGTACTTAGGCAGTCATTCGCGATGCATTTGACAGAAACGGATACCCCTTCCTCTTATCGGGATGAAGATGGAAGAATGGCGGAGGACGTGTTACAGCTTTTGAAATTCATCGTGGACGGAAATGTATTGCTTAATGCGGAAGGTGTTATGTACAAAAAAACGCAGCAGCAGCTTCTCGATTACTTTGGCGTACAAGAAGCCCCTATTGCCCGTGGTGAATGGAGATTTGGATACGGGAGAAGATTCCATGATTATCCGAACCGTATGTCGCTTTTATATGACTACGCCTTTTATCAAGGGTGGCTGGAGGAAGGCGATGGACGGTTAAGCTGTACACCGAAGGGGATTGAGCGTATCGCTAACGGGGGGATAGAGTCGTCTGCTTCGTTGTATCGATTTTGGTTGAAGCTGTACAAGAATGCGATTCCGAATTTGTTATCCATCGTGCATTGGATTCAGTTATGTACCAAGCAGTGGACAACGTTAGATTCCTTGGAGCGGGCTCTACTCCCGTTCGTGCGGCCATTCTTCTTTGATTCGTCACAGGCCGTATTCAGACAGCGAATTATTATGATGCTGGTTCATCTAGGCGTCATTCGATTCGGTGAAGATGAGCAGTATGGTTCGGTCATACAGACGACTCGCAGAGGGCAGCTTATTATTGATAGTGTTTATGTCGCGCATGAGGACAAAATTCAGCTAGATGTTGACAAGAGGCATTCTCATTGATACGATGGGGCCAAAAATTTCCTATGCCTAGTGAATTTGCAGCTAGAGCTATGTGGGAATGGTCGATCGGGAGGATGTTATCGAATGTACATACCTTATCAAGGCATATTGCCAGTTGTTGATGCTTCCGTATATGTGGCAGAAGGCGCTAAGCTGATTGGAGACGTGACGATTGGCGCTGAATCCAGTGTGTGGTTCAATGCGGTGCTTCGTGGAGACATGGCACCCATACGGATAGGCAAGCGAGCGAATATTCAGGATGGCGTTATCGGACATGTGAATGCCAATCAGCCGCTAATCGTTGAAGATGATGTATCGGTAGGCCACGGTGCAATTATACATGGCTGCCGGATAGGCAACGGTACATTGATTGGCATGGGGGCTATTGTACTGAACGGCGCTGACATTGGTGAATATGCTTTAATAGGAGCAGGTTCTGTCGTAACAGAAAATAAAAAAGTACCGGCCTATACTCTTTCTCTAGGTTCACCCGCAAAAGTCATACGCGAACTGACAGATGAAGATGTAGAGCGAATGAAACGGACAACTCAGAACTATGTGGTGAAAGGAAAGGAATATAGGATCTCTTAATCGTGTTGGTTGGAGGTGTATCCTATGGATAAAATGAAGGTATCGTATGAGGCGATGTTAAGTTTAACAGCGGAGATGATATGGGACGATGCCATACGGAAATACCGTACGGAAAAAATATATGAACAAATCGACAAAGCACTCGCAACAGGGGATGAATCCTCGTTCCGAACCTTGACGGACGAATTGAAAACATTGCAGTAGCTTCTAAGAACTTGTCCAAAAGGATGCCTTACAAATCGTTATGAATGAAGAGCGCAATTTTGCGGTTCTTCATTTTTTTGTTCATTTCAGTATAATGGGGAGTAATGACAAGGAAAAAGATGGGGGAGACGTCGTGAAATTTAGTGAACTGACCGAAGAACAATGGGAAGAATGGGGGCCGTATCTGGACACGTGCATATTGCCAGTTACAGGGCTGAACGGGACTGAATCCCCAATCGAAGCTGGGTATCGTCTGGAGAAGCTGCGCGACTGGCTGGATGGCATTGAGATACCTTTCCGAGGAAGAACGGTAACCTATCCTGCATACCATTTCGTATCTCAGCAGCTTGATGCTGATGAGCTGAGGCTATTGAATGGATTGTGCACCAGACTCCGACGCCAGGGATTTGCGTATATTGTCGTCGTATCGGCACAACTGCCGCTTACTTCAGATAAGCTTCCGGCCGCGGATCTAGTCATTACTCCTGCTGAGCTGATGGAAGAAGAGGCTGGGCAAGTACGTTCTGCGATGAAGATATGTGTGCAAAATATGTGGAGCGTCACACAAACTCAAGGATAAATGTGACAATATTCAAACATTTTACATAAGAAAAAGGTTCATTCTGGTAATTATATTGGTAAATTCTTGACGCTTTCATAGTGCTGGGATATTATAGTGATGTCCTAGTTAGAATGTGATTATCGTCATAGCAAGCTCTCAGAACGGTTGTGTAAAGGGGGGTTAGACAGTATATGAGTAAACCGCAGAATAACGAGCATCCACCTCAAAAGCCGCGAAAAGAAATGTCCCGTCGACAATTTCTTACATACACGCTGGGTGGGGCAAGTGCTTTCATGTTTGTTGGTCCTACTCTGCCGATGGTCCGGTTTGCAGTTGATCCGTTGCTTCAGAAGAAGTCAGAAGGCGATTACATTAAGGTTGCTGAATTGAGCAAGATTTCAGAATCACCTACTGAATTTACCTTCGAAATCAAGCAAGTCGATGGCTGGTATGAGAGTACTCCAACGCTCACGGCATGGATAAGCAAGGATAAGGAAGGCAATATATTTGCATTGTCTCCGGTGTGCAAGCACTTAGGATGTACGGTTGACTGGAATAAGAATCCGGCATACAAGGATCAATATTTCTGCCCGTGCCATGGTGCGCACTATACGAAAGAAGGCAAGCAGTTAGCAGTTGCTCGTGCACCGCTCGACGAATACAAAGTGCAGGTTAAGGATGGCTTTGTATACTTGGGCGATATCATTGCGAACCAACACGTGCAATAACGAGGAGGCGTAAATAACAGATGTTTAAAGGTGTTTATAACTGGATTGACGAACGTCTGGATATAACGCCGATGTGGCGCGATGTGGCGGATCATGAGGTGCCTGAGCATGTTAACCCTGCACACCATTTTTCTGCGTTCGTGTACTGTTTCGGTGGCTTGACGTTTTTTATTACAGTCATTCAAATTCTGTCAGGCATGTTCCTGACCATGTATTATGTCCCTGATATTGTGAACGCATACTACAGTGTCGAATATTTGCAGACGAAGGTTGCCTTCGGACAAATTGTTCGCGGTATGCACCACTGGGGAGCAAGCTTAGTAATCGTTATGATGTTATTACATACGCTCCGTGTATTCTTCACTGGTTCCTATAAGGCACCACGCGAGATGAACTGGGTAGTCGGCATGCTTATCTTCTTCGTCATGCTCGGACTCGGTTTCACGGGTTATTTGCTGCCTTGGGACAACAAAGCTTACTTTGCAACTAAGGTCGGCATGGAGATCGCGGATACCGTACCATATATCGGTCCGTATTTGAAAGAATTGCTGCAGGGCGGAACGGTCGTCGGCGCGCAGACATTGACGCGATTCTTCGCGATTCATGTGTTCTTCCTGCCAGGGGCACTTCTTGCCTTGCTTGGAGCGCATTTCTTCATGATTAGACGCCAAGGCATTTCGGGACCGCTATAAGGAGGAGGAAACGAGATGGCACATGGGAATTCCAAAGAAGAAAAAGTCGTCTTTGTTGGCGACTCTCGTGTTAAGAAGAGAACAACCACAATCAAACAACCGGATTACACCTCATTTCCGGGGAAATCCGAAGCCTTCATTCCTAACTTCTTGTTGAAAGAGTGGATGGTTGGCTGTGTGGCACTGGTCGCTTTTCTAGTATTAACGATCTCGGAAGCTGCACCGCTCGGTTATCCGGCGAACCCGAATAACGCGGCGTTCGTTCCGATTCCAGACTGGTATTTCTTATTTCTCTATCAGTTCTTGAAGTATCCATATGCATCAGGAAGTTATGTTGTTATCGGTACGGTGTTAGTCCCTGGTCTTGCATTCGGAGGCCTGCTGCTTGCTCCATTCCTCGATACAGGGAAGGAACGCAGATTCTATCGCCGCCCAATCGCATCCTCAATGATGATTTTGACATTGATCGCATGTGTATATTTGACAAGAGTCGCTTGGGTTCACTATGAGGCCGAGATGGCTGAGAAGAATATGATACCAGAGCATGTCGAGCGTGAGGAAAAGGCACGTGAGGCTGCTGAGAAGGGTGAGGCTTCTAACCAGCCAAAACCAAGCAAAGGCATCGCCATCGTTGAAAAGGATGATCCAGCATTTGCGAACATGAAGAAGGTTGGCTGCTTAAGCTGCCACGCAGTTGATATGAAGGGTGCTGCGGGCCCTGCCCTTGTTGGTATTGGCGACAAGCTCAGCAAGGATGAGATCTTAACGGTCATTAAGGATGGTAAAGGCGGAATGCCTTCTATGGTGGAAGCAGCCAAGAAGGAAGGCCTGAATGACCAAGATATCGAACATATTGCCGACTGGCTCTCGAAGCAGAAGGCAGCAAAACAATAGATTCAAACGTGTGACAGACCTGATTGCCAAAAGTGCAGTCAGGTCTTATTCTAATATTACATAGAAATTGACACCCTAGAAATGCATACGAACTTAATATTCCTAATAATCGGAGCAGAGCAATTATGAACTTGTTATCAGTAATGAGCACACGTTTTCTTTCGCAGCGATGGGTATTATGGTTATTGTTTTGGAGCAATCTTATTGGAACAATTTACGGTTACTACTGGTATAAAAACCAGTTGATCTATACGTGGGAGCACCATCCTGCATGGCAATTGATCTTCGTTCCAGATAGTCCTACGGCAAGTCTGTTCTTTACGATCAGTATTGGATTTTTGCTATTTCGGCCGCAGCCTCGAACCATATTCGGCATGATTGCAAAACGTATTATTGAAGCGTTAGGTGTTGTTACGTCGATTAAATATGGGATTTGGGCATGTGTCATGATTGTCGCTGGAGCTTATTTGGGTTCTCCAATGGTATGGCAGGATTGGATGCTAATTGGTTCACATTTGGCGATGGCGGTTGAAGGGCTGTTATTTGTCCGGTTGTTTGCATTTGGCAGTGCGGCGCTGACGCTGGCAGCGTGCTGGACATGGCTTAATGATACCGTTGATTACAGTGCTGGGGTGTACCCATGGCTTCCGTATACGCTAGTAAATGAACTGCCTGCAGTATGTATTTTTACTTTTACATGGACAGGGATTAGTGTCGTTATGACATGGCTAGCAATGCGCTATCGAGACCAAAGAACGAACATATCGAAGGAAGCTATGTTCTAAATGTGGACATCCTCCCATACGATGATGGGGGAGGGATGTACATGCGTGCGGTAATGGTTGTGTTATGTATTCTCGGATACCTAGGACTGCCCGATTTTACATATGCGGGGTCTCGACTTGCTGCTGATCCGGTTCAGACGGCGAGCGAGAAGTGGAAGCAGCTAGATCAGTATGCAGAACAGATTTATCGGGCGAGCGTTGCAGGAGAGATCGAGAAAATACAGCAAGCGGTTCAGGCTATGGGGAAGCTGTTCACGGAGACAACATTCAATGATGTGACAAATGTTGAGGGGGTACGTGCACTTAGCGATGCAATCGTACAAGTGAAGCGGATATTGCCTTCCATTCAATTGAAGCAAGAGGAATTGATGAGTGCATCGGCCAGATTGCGCCTTGCTACGGACGCTTTAACCAATCCGAAGCAACCGATGTGGCTTCAATACGAGCAGGTGCTGCGGGATGATATGGCACGCTTGCTTGCTACGGATAATAAGGGAGAATGGATTCCCTATGCCAACCGCTGGTTGGAGCATATTGATCGGATTCGTCCTGCTGCGACCATCCAGCGAGATGTGCAGACGATTGAGATGATGGAGTCGTTAAGCCAACTTATCCGTGAATCAATAATGGGAAAACACAGTCCTAAGGAAGCAAATCAGGCATTAAATAAATATGGGGACTCGGTGCTGATCCAGTTATTCGGTTCGAGTAAGGCGAACCCGACATTAGGGCCGCTTGCTTATACACCGATGCCGTTTCAGTGGATTTTTATGCTGGCCTTTATCGTATGCATGATGTTGGCTTATGTAGGTTTTCAGAAGTATCGCTATGAACAATATGCTATTCGTCCAGGGAACTTCCGCAATAGTAAGAGGTAGAAGGCAGTAATATCAGTATGTCGTTCGGACAGGCAAGGAATGAAAAAAAGAATGAAGGATGGGATGGGCGAATTCTTCTAGGAATGCCTATCTTACAGTAGACCTCGATATAGGCCAGCGACAGCAGGCTTGCTTCGAGGTCTGTTTATTTGGGGCTAAGAAATGACTTTATGAAGAACGCTGAGCAGGCAGTGGGATGGGAATTTCTAGTGTTCGCGAAGGCTGAACCTCTAACTTCTTCTGCTACTCCTCTCGAAAGCCTTCACCAAGCACATCATGAACATCGTTCACAACAATAAATGCCCGTGGATCGATTGTTTTTACGATCGTTTTGAAGCGGCGAATTTCTGTGCGGCTAACGACACAGTACACCATTTGCTTCTGAGAGCGGGAATATGCTCCTACTGCTGGAATAAGTGTGACCCCGCGTTCCATTTCTTTTGTAATCGCATCCGCAATCTCCTGCGAATGATCAGAGATAACGGTGAATGCTTTGGCTGCATATGCTCCCTCTTGAATAAAATCGATGACTTTAGAGGAAATGAATACAGCAACGAGCGTATATAGAATTTTTTCCTTAGGAATATAGAACAAAGCAGCCCCTATGATGAATATATCGAGGATAAGGATGAATTGCCCCATGCTGATACCGAATTTACGGTTCGCAATCCTGGCGATGATGTCGACGCCACCTGTAGTACCGCCGAATCGAAAGACAATACCGAGTCCTGTTCCTACGGTAACGCCAGCGTACAAGGTGGCCAAAATGAAGTCATTCGAAGTTTGAAATGGTAAAATCCAATGCATGGAGACTGCACGCTCGAACAACCATAGGAAGAATGTGAGGTTAAGAACACCGTAAAAACTAAGTGCCAGCTGCTTCATGCCAAGTGCTCTCCATCCGATGATGAACAGTGGGATGTTCAAAACTAGCGTAGAGATTGATGGATGAATACCTGCTGCATAATTCAATAGAACGGTAATTCCTGTAACGCCGCCTTCCATCAACTGGTTAGGCATGATGAAGTAAATTAATCCAAATGCAAAAATCGCGGTTCCAACCGTTATCGGGAGAAACGTATTCCAAATGCGTTGAACAATGGTCGATTTCAAAAGTATTCAGGCTCCTTTAGGCAGGAAGATGCTCATTCGTTCATTAGTATATCGGATTACGAAGCAGATAAAAAGCATTTGTTTTCCAGACGGTGATACGATAACATAGTAGCAGAAAGTAACGAATTCGTTACCCTCAATATAGGGAGCAGATTTCATTCATTTCAAACCACTTTTGCATGAATAAAGAAGGGGATCGTATGACAAATCCAGAGATGAAGTCTTTCCTCACTTCCCTGCGCAGCAAGCCACTCGCGCAAATGCAGCAGGAAGTTGATGACTACATATCACAGTTTAAGGAAGGCTACTTCAGCCCCCTTGCGATGCTTGCCCGATTGTCTGAAGAAGTAGGGGAATTGGCGCGTGAAGTGAATCATCGCTATGGGGAGAAGCCGAAGAAGGCTTCAGAAGAAGACAACTCCATTGAGATGGAGCTTGGAGATATATTGTTCATTCTGTTGTGCTTCTCGAACTCGCTCGGTATCGACTTGACGAAGGCTCATGATGCCTGCATGCACAAGTTCAATACACGTGACGCGAATCGATGGACACGGATTGATGAACAGACATCAAACGAATCATAATCGCAAAAAAACATATCATTATTGGAGCAGTTGGGGGGACATAAAATGGAACGAATTCGCGTAGCCGTCTCGGGTGCAAGCGGACGCATGGGAAGAGAAGTTGTGAAAATGGTACTGCAGGACGAGTCCTTGGAACTTGTTGCAGCAATTGCACCGTCAGCGGGCGCTATCGATGCGGGCACGCTAGTAGGTCTACCTGCATGCGGTGTTACAACTACAGCAGATGTTGAAGAGACACTGCAGAAGGTAGAAGCAGATGTCATGGTTGATTTCTCGATCCCGCAGGCCGTAATGAAGAATACGATGCTTGCAATTGAGTATGGAGTTCGCCCTGTTATTGGGGCAACAGGCTTCCAGCCGGAAGAGATTGAGCAATTGACGCAACTTTGCCAAGAGAAGAAGCTTGGTGGTCTGATTGCGCCGAATTTCTCTATTGGGGCCATTCTTATGATGCAATTTGCACAGCAAGCGGCCAAGTATTTCCCGGATCTCGAGATCATTGAATATCACGGAGATCAGAAACTCGATGCTCCTTCCGGAACTGCTGTGAAGACAGCAGAATTGATCTCTCAGGTAAGAGCGGAGCATCGCCAAGGCAATCCGAATGAAGAAGAGAAGATCGAGGGTTCCCGAGGCGGATATTACAACGGATTCCGTATTCATAGTGTACGCTTGCCAGGGGTCTTTGCTCAGCAGGAAGTTATCTTCGGGGGCTATGGGCAATCTCTTAAAATCCGTCACGACTCCTATGAGCGTGCAGGGTATATGCCAGGTGTGAATATGGCAGTCAAGAAGGTAATGAATCTGGAGCAATTGGTATACGGCTTCGAGCACCTGCTTGATGACTGATCAATTGACTTCAATTTCTATTAATGCTGAAGGCATTTGTATTTTTAGATAGCATCAAAATGAATGTGAGCAGGGGACACACAACGGAGGGATAGACATGCTAAATATCGCATTTATTGCACATGATCGCAAAAAAGATGAAATCGTTAATTTTGTTATCGCATATGAAAAAGTGTTCCAAGGTCATAAATTATATTCAACGGGTACGACAGGGCTGCGCATTATGGAGCAGACAAGCCTGGATATTCATCGCTTCCAGTCTGGCCCGCTCGGCGGCGATCAGCAGATCGGCGCACTTGTTGCGCAAAATGAAATGGACTTCATTATCTTCTTGCGCGATCCGTTAATGGCTCAGCCTCACGAGCCGGATATTATTGCTCTTCTTCGCCTATGCGACGTGCAGGGCATTCCAGTTGCAACGAATATTGCGACAGCAGAAATTCTTGTTAAGGCGCTTGAACGCGGCGACTTCGCATGGCGTGAACTGACACATAAATATAAGCCGGGAACGGAAGAATGATGAATACTCTCGACATTCTTGCATTCGGAGCGCATCCTGATGATGTCGAGATCGGCATGGCGGGCACGATTGCCAAGCATACGAAGGAAGGGTATCGTGTCGGCATTTGCGATTTGACTGAAGCGGAGATGTCCTCGAATGGTACGGTAGAGCTGCGCAGAGAGGAAGCGAGGGAAGCAGGAGAAATCTTGCGGCTCTCGGCACGCGGTAATTTGTGCCTTCCTGATCGCGGTTTACAGGTAAGCAAGGAGCATATCGATGCGGTGGTAACCGCTATTCGCAATCATCGTCCTCGTATTGTCTTCATGCCTTACTGGGAGGATCGCCATCCTGACCATATTGCCTGCAGCCGCATTGTTCAGGAAGCAGTGTTCAATGCAAAGCTGCGGCGTTATATGCCAGAGCTGCCTGCACATACGGTTGAGCAAGTCTATTATTACTTTATTAATGATGTTGCTGCTTCTCAAGTTCTGGTTGATGTGTCTGATGTATATGATCAGAAGCGGAAGTCGCTTCAAGCATATCGCTCTCAGTTTATGAAGCCAGATGGCGACAATGACTTTGTCGCAACTCCATTGAATCAAAATTATGTGGAGCGGGTTGCTGCACGAGATTCGCTGCTTGGTCAGACTCGCGGATTTGAGTATGCGGAAGGGTTTGTCGTGAAAGGCCCGTTTGCGGTATCTCTTTTCTTATAGTGCGTGTTCAAAAAGGCCGGTTTTCA
>NZ_MAIS01000212.1:0-1801 GCF_001680695.1 Paenibacillus sp. KS1
TTGATAACACGATCAAGCTGTTTAAACAGAACCGTAGAGGGAGCATGTAATATAACCCAGTGACCGTCCGGTAATTTCCTTCGCATATGCAGCAAATGAGAGCATGACATAATGGAGCCCAAAAAGAACAAAGACATGGTAAAAGGGTACGATATGGCAGGTAGTACCAACAAAAAGAAATGGAAGCGAGAAAAGCAATTAGGGGAAGGGGAATAATACTAAATATGTATAACCAAGAAAAGAACAGGAAACATCGCAGTCGGTACATATAAAGTTATGAGTTGTATGGTACTGGACAGTGAAAAGTTCTAACGCTTAAGAAGCCAGAAAATCCTCGTCAATATCAGGCATTTCATGCTTGGAACGAATTATTTGGGTTATGGATAAATGCGGATTTTGGGCAAACAAGCGAAAAATAGACTTGCGCAAATACACCACCACGGTCGCCTCAGAAACGACGGTCTTGGATGGCGTTCGGAGATAGCGGAAGAGCAGGTTAGGAGCGCACTCAGAAAAGCGCAAGGAGATCATCTGTACCAGTCCCGTTGCGAAGCAACTGCACATGACGAATCCTTCGATGGCCTGAAACGTCAATCGAATCCGCTGTCTGTCTTTCTCGTCGGTGACCTGCTCCAACGGATGTGGTTCTCCCTTTTTAAGATATCGTTTCAGCTTCGGCATCGGCTTGCTCCAGAAGCGGTAGCCGAAGGCGCCGAGTTGAGTAGCTGTCGTGTGTAGCATTATCTACTTCTGACTTGATTTGAAATTAAAAATATAAACCTTTGCCCACTGGCTGAACAGTTTCTAGCACAGTGTCAACCATTTCTTCATTAATTAGGGTTCTTATAATCCAAGCTGAGAGATCTTGAGCAGCAAAACAACCTGCGGCAGTCGAGATATTTCCTTCGTTTACGAAACTTTGCTCAATAACGTCTACATCAAATTCTTTAAGTTGTTCTACTACGGATGGATATGTAGTTGCTTTTTTGCCAGTTAACAATTTTTTAGCTCCTAGTAGTAGTGAACCAGAACACATAGAGCCTATTAATTGTCTTTGAGGATCTACATGAATGCTATTAAGATATTCTTGATTTTGATATAAATCTTGTACACCCTTACCACTTGCAAATATTACAGCGTCAGCGGAAGGAATATCAGATATGCTTCCTGTCATGGGGATACGTAAGCCAGACATGGATATATGAGTTTTTTCCGTTCCTAATAGTTGGACATTCCAATCAGAAATACCGCCAACTAGACGTACACGATTTAATAAATCCCATGGTAAAAAAACATCTATATCAGTAAAGTTATCGAAACAGACTATTGCAATTTTCATTCTCTAGCCCTCCATTATAAAAATATTAAAAACATTTTAATTATAACAATTTCAAGTGGAGGTAACGAGGTTTAAATTGTTTAATAACTGGATATCGCCCCAGCGTTACCAAGCTGAATTCGATTCGTTATTGTCGGCTGCGCTGAAATCCATTATTAACAAAGAGGAAACGCTCGACGATGCGGTTGCCGAGCTTCAGATCAAGGGGCAAAGAAATGTTAGAACGATTGCGGGAAACCAGGTAGGGGCAAAAGTGAATTAAAAAGGCTCTTCGCTATATGGGATGGGTAAGAAGCCTCCATCTGGCCGCATTTTATTTCTGATTTTATTCTTAAATTATATTCAGATTATGTTAAGTTGAATCTTATTTATTCAATGTTAGCATAAAAGTAGAACTCATCAATTCATACATAGGAGCAAATGAAATGAATCTAAAAAAAGCAATTCTAGCGTCTATGATCG
>NZ_MAIS01000255.1:0-1083 GCF_001680695.1 Paenibacillus sp. KS1
ACACTGTACATATACGTAATTGGATTCAGAACCTCGTCTCTTTACTACATATGTGCTGTTGTTTAATTCAAAATCCATAATAAAGAATTCATTCTTAAATTGATCCATTTTAAAAACACTTTTTTGAGTGCAACTACTGCCATACAAAAAATGAATAATCTCGATAAAGGTGGTTTTTCCCAGACCATTACGAGTATCCTTTGCTGTAGACTTTTGAGTTACATCAGCTAATAAAATATTTAGCCCTTCATGGAGTTCTATTGTGTTAAACGTGCTTAATGTGCTATAAATCTTTTTAATCATTCTTTACCCTCCACATTAAGTCATCCTCATATTCAATTGCACCAATAATATATAAAAAGTCTACCGCTAGAATAAAAGTATCAAACTGAATTCTAATTTTACCGTTTGTTTCACGTTCTTGAACTTGAATATATGATTTCCATGCTGAACTTACCGTATGAGGAGAATTTAATATGGATAGTATCCTTGCACCAATTTTTATAATCGATTTATCCTCGTGCAAATTTTTAGTTGGTGTTAACACTATTCTAATCCCCTCCTTATTAACCAATCTAATATCCTTTATGTAATTGCTTTTTTTAATTATGACTTGTTCTAGTTGCTTGTAACATTCATTGTACATTTTATGCACTCACACTCTCAAAAATTGTACATTGCTCAAAAAAATAAGCAAGAACTGTATGAACAGCTGCCATGTATACCTGATTATCTTTCTTGGTAGGATCGGTTATATACTTGGCTAATTCACTGTAAATGTCATCCGGATCTAACTCTGAATTATCTCTTAAGTTCTCATAATATTTGCGTAAAGTCTCGGCAATTTGATCCCCTAAATTCAAATCAGTCTGAAGATTTAAATAATCTCTAACTAAAGGTGCACGTAACAACCCTGCTTTTATAAGCCCTATGATGGGATCACTTAGACCATTAATTAGAAGTTTATTCTCAGGTACAGGTCTCAAGTCGTCTTTCCCTGGATTTGATCTTCTAGAAATAGATTTAATTACAGGTTGTATATCTTCAAACTTTAAGGTAGCGTCAAGAATTTTGTGTAAATGA
>NZ_MAIS01000348.1:0-320 GCF_001680695.1 Paenibacillus sp. KS1
GCGCGGCCTTGGCTATCGCCTGTTCGGACGTGAGTATCGGCTGGGCAAACGCTTGCCTATATTCATCGTCGGATTTATAGGTTTCTTCTTCTCGAAGCAATACGGCCTCCCATATCTTCCCGGTATCGGCTCCGATGTGCAGAATACATATCTTCAATCCTGCATCAATGAACTCTAGCACCTTGCCCTCCTTGTTCTGAGGATAGTAATTCAAGTTCACCCCATTAAGAACCTTTACGTCCTGCCCACCGTTTAATAGTTTCATTGTTTTGCGCGCAATATCAAGCTTGGATTTGTCTGGCGCCTTCGCATAGCTAACT